>JAEOUK010000135.1 GCA_016839385.1 Promethearchaeota archaeon | reverse complement strand
CAAAATCCCACGATGCCAGTTCCACATCCCATATCTAATATGTTAATATGGTCTGTGGAAATTGCATGGTCTTTAATCCGATTATGGTACTCTGGATTGTCTAAATAATCGATCATTAAATAGGAATCGTCTGAAGGATAATACACATCATCAATTCTAGGGATTTGAAGGTCTAGTATAAACTTAGAAATATTCACGGAAAAAAAACTCCTTCAAATCATCTTTTTCTTTCTGAAAAAGAGGAATAGTCCGACAACTGAAACGATCATACCACCAATAACTACGTAAAATGACCACAATAGTTTTCCATCTTGAGTAATAAAATTCATCCCAAAGATGCTGGCAACAAGACTTGGTAAAAGGAGTAGGCTGGTGATGAAAGTAAATCTTCGCATCGTCTCGTTTAAACGGGAGCTGTGAGAATTGTAGTACATATTAGTAACATCTGTGAGTAAAGTTCGAATGATATCAGATTCATCTAACAAATGTTTTATATGGTCATCCAACTCTGGAGGAATATCTTGCCTAGAAAAAATGCCTTGTTTTCCTGTTCGTATATTATTAATAATCTCTCTATCTGCTTGGAGTATTTTTACAAGATCAAGCAGACGATGACGCATTTCCAGAATTCCATATAATAAAATCTTGGAAGGTTTCTTCACAATTTGTTTTTCGTATCTATCGATTTGTTTTGTCCATACTTCAAGCACATCATAAATTTGATCAATCATCGCATCCAAATAGGTAGAAACAAAATAAGAAACTCCACCTTTTGCAATTTTTGTTGGATATTTATTGAATCTCTTAAAAACATTCGAAATTGGCATTGAGGGAATTTTCTTATGAATTGAGAAAATTACATTATCTCTAATAATAACGCCGACTTGATGCTCCGAGAGTTTAATTTTCGGTTCCTCTTCTGCGACAGTTAAACATTTGAATAAGATCAGGAAGAAATCGGGGTAGGAGTCCGCACGAGGTCTCTGATCAGTTATTATTTCTTCAATAATTTCCTTATCTAAATCTAAAAGGTGTGTTAAGCGGAGAGCCTCATCATTCTGATCGATTTCGTCACTTGGATTCTCTAAAGTAATATCTATAAAAGAATACGGATATTTCTGACTCATTTTAGCAGGATGATATGCATCCTTCAAGCCATAATCAGGAAGATCAAGATCAGCTCTGGAGGGTATTTCCGCTATTGGTCGACCGTGAACCTCGTCCACGATGTAGAAATAATTGACTATCATCGTTGATCCCATCCATGCTTTACTAATCCCATCCAAAGAGTAGTAGTATTACGTGGTTATAATGTAGTCCTCTTATATAATTGTTTGTGACAGACGAATTTCCAATTATTATAAATATCAGCCCTAAAACTATTTATAAGACAGAAACAACACAACTGATCTATATAATGCAGTTATAGGATAAAATAAAAATAACTGAATTAATTGATTAACCTTAAGGTAAAATAATATGGTTTTCAAAAAACTATTCCCCAAAAATAAAAAGGCTGATAAAGTAGAAACTCAAGCGAGAATTAAGACTACTATTCATCATCTCAATATAAAGAACAAAGAGTTTGCCCGGAAAAGTCAAGAAGCCCGATTACGTGCCATGAAAGCATTGAAAGCGGGAAATAGAGATATCTCTCGGCAGATGCTAATCAGATGGAAAACCTATCGTTTAAAATCTGAAAAATATTTCAATATGATAGGCAAATTGGAACGCCATATGGATGCTTTGGATGAAGCTAAAACCATTTCAGATGTAACTGGTTCCTTAGAAGCAAGTTCTGCTGAATTGAGCAAAATTGCATCTAATGTAAATCCTGAGAAAGCAATGGAATTAGTCGATAGTGCAGAAGAATCCATCGCACAAATAGAAGAAGCGGGAGATTTACTTGCCGGTGACTTGGAAATTGATTTAGGCATTGACGTAGAAGAAGAATTAAACAAATTAGAAACAGAATTGTTAATGTCTGAAGCCTCCGGAATGCCTGCAATTCCAGAAGATATGAGCACTGATGATCTTGATTTCGATTTTGATGAAGAAGAACCAGAAATTAAAAGCAAAGACAAAATAAAGAAAGAAATCGAGAAACTCAAAAAAGAATTAGACATCTAATTTTTCTTTATTTCTTATTTAACAGTAAATCTTCCACCAAAAAATGTTTTGTATATGAAATTCCTATCGGGTACATTTCGTTCTTCAAATTTTTTATATAGTTCCGTATCGTCGTAATTTACAGCATATTCCTTAATAGCAAATTTCCCTTGATGAAATTCAATAATCGCAAATCGGGCGGTTGGTTTATCGAAACATCCTAATGAGCCTGGATTGATGTATGTTCTCGATTCAGTGGTATGATAGAAAGAATTATGTAAATGACCAAATCCAATCAAACTTCCCGTAAATTCAGAAAATATCGATTCAATAGCATCATCACCAATTTTATCTGATTTATAGGGATTTACTGTGTCCTGATGGCGCAGATCAAGAGCATAATGCATAAAACTACAACTCACACCCTCAATTTCATTCAGTAACATCAAGGGTTGTTTCAGTAGAAATTCTTTCATCCTGGTAGTAAGTTGCGAATTACACCATTCGGCATGTTTTAGATACCCATCTTGATCTGAATCGAAGTTTCCTACTATCTTATCAATACCATGTATTGCTACAAGCTCGTGATTTCCATTAATAAATGAAGTATTCGGCAAATTCATAACAAGTTCAAGAGTTTCAAAAGGATACGGTCCTATTCCAATACAATCTCCTCCAAGAATTATCTCATCTGGTCTCAATTCACGAATCTTATTAAGTACACTCCTCAGTGCTGGAAAATTTGCATGTATATCGGTCAAAAATGCAATCTTATGCATCTTAGGAGGATATAAGCTACACAAAATAATAAGAATTCTGATAGTTTTCTTTATAGAGTGGCTTGTTTCTTCTTTAATTGTTTAATATAGTTCTCAGTCCGATACAAGTCTCTAAAGGATGTCTCATATAACCGTAAAAAGGTTTCTTCACTAATTTTTCCATCATCCCTTCGCTTTGTAAGAATGTCGATTTTTCGTTGTAGCCATGCATATCTCTCCTCCAATTCTAGGAGCTTCTCAGGAAAATTCTTCTCCGGAACTAACCTTGAAACATCTATTTCGGGAACTTGTTGATTCTGTTGTACTTCTAGTGGTTGTGGGATATATGGTGATTCTTCAGGAATGACTGAACGTACATCATGTAAAATGCTACTTGTTTTGGATTTCAATGGGAAAAATGATTTTCTAGATCCTTGTTTGGATGTATTGATATAGCTGGATGGAGAATTTGATTGAGAAGCATTTGAAGGTCTATAAGGATTCGAGATAGTTCCTTTTTGATGAATTTGAAGAGGAGGGATATTTTCTACAGGACCTAATGGTGGTCTTTTTTGATAAATTGAGTGCAGTAAATTTAATTTGTCTCGTTCTTGCTGTTCATAAATATTATTATTGTACTCTGAAGGTTGCGTATACTGTGGAGAATTATGTACAGGTCT
>JAEOUK010000134.1 GCA_016839385.1 Promethearchaeota archaeon | reverse complement strand
ATTATCCATTTCAGAATTAGATTAGTCTCTAGTATTTCATGCGAATTTGCGTAATCAGATAATTCCTTCAATTTATTTATATGAATATTTCGATAGTTATTTTTATAGTGTTCGGGATTAGGTACAAATTCAGTCCATTTGATTTTATGTAATTTTACGAAGGTTGTGGCTAAAATTTTTAATCCATTATCTCGCTTAGACTCTACATCAGACATAACTAACAAATCCAAGAGGTTTCCTTTAATTTCTTCCATTGCAATAAATGATCCCCCAATCATGTTCTCATCTTCTTCAAAAAAATATACTTGAGGTACTGGATAATTAGCTTTTTTCATGATTGAGAGTGTTTCAAATTCATTTTTTGCCTTAAATTTTCCAAATTTACCTGAAAATATGCGTAATACCATTGCATATGGTATAGAAACGGAAACTGGTCCTTCTTTTTCATTCAGATTTATAATATAAATATCCGTTTCCCATCCTTCCGTTATTCTTCTCCATTTATCGATTTTTAGATGGTTGGAATCGTACTTGCTTCTGAGAAATTTCTCTAAATTCTCAATAAGTTTGGAAGTTTCCAATGTTTATCACTCTTCATCTTTATTACAATTAAGAAACACGTATGCTATAGAACTATATTATTATGGTTTAAAACCTATTATCAAAATTGAAGAAAACAAAATTTTACCAACTTTAACGATAATGTGAATTAGCCTTATTTCTGAGGTTTCATAGGAATTTGTAGAGAAAAAAGGTCATCTTCAATTCTAAACTCATTGGAAAATTTAATGGAAATTTCGAAAATGGCAGAAAATAATTCAGAACAACAAATAAATCAGGCAATTTTGGACCAAATGGAAAAATATGGGTATAAATTACTGGATTTAAAGGATAAGTCGATTTTCACTACAAAATTTGATGAGGTTCAACCAGAGATTTCAGAATTTACCTTCACAAATCTGTATATGTGGAGAGAATATTACAAGTTTACTTGGAAACAAATGAAGAATGGGGATATTATTGTGTTAGCATTATATGATCCCACGAAAATTATTGTATTCCCTTTAATAGGCACTGATTACAACTCTTATATCCAAGAATTGGACCAATTAAAATCAGGATTTAACTGTCCTATAGAAATTCATCGATTGCCAGAATCAAATTTAAAAAAAATACGTGAAATACTGCCAAATTCAGAAATATTTGAAGATAGAGATAATTGGGATTATATTTATAAACAAAATGATTTAGTGGAATTACCAGGGAAACCATACGCTACGATTCGACGCAAGTTGAATAAATTTACTAAAGAGGTACCGATTGAAATAGAAACATTGACTTCTGCTAATGTAAATTTATGCCTTTTATTACAAGAGGAATGGTGTAATCTTCGTGCATGCTCAGATACTCCCAGTCTTGATAATGAAGATAAAGCAATTAAAGATATCTTGATGCAAATTGAGAAACTCGATTTCATTGGTTTTATCGTCAAACATAAAGGAAAAGTAATTGGTTATTCAATTGGAGAAAAACTCAATAACTCAACAATAATTTGTCACGTGGAAAAGGGTGATACTGAATATTTTGGCTTATATCAAGCGTTAACTCATATTTTTGCAGAGAATTACGCATCAGATTTCGAATATGTTAACAGAGAACAAGATTTAGGAGTCCCCGGGTTACGACAATCTAAAGAGAGTTATCAGCCTATTAAATTTATCAAAAAATTCATAGTTCTATTGAAATAGAACCTAACCAATTCTGGTAAAAGTTTTATCAGCAACCGAGAGTTGACGTGGATCAAAATTCCGATCTATGTCAATAATGAGTGTGTGAGGTTTATCTTGAAAAATTCCATGAGTATAACAAACTCTACAAAATTCTTTATCCTCCGTAAATCGATTCTTCAAGTCTGACAAATCTAATCGAACGCTTTCGCCACATTTCGGACAATTAACAAACACATTTTTAGCGAAACCCACGATCATCAAAACCTCTAGTTCACAATTTTCAAGGAAATACTGGTATATAATGTTTAATGATTTGATAGAAATATATTTTCTTTATCTAGGATTTACCCTATCTTGGTAAAAGTTTTATCAGCTATTTCCACTTGTCGAGCAATATAGTTTTTATCTATATCAATGATGAGTGAATGAGGATTGACACCAAATCTTCCATGTGTATAGACGATTTTTACGAATTCTCCTCCAAATGTCAAATCACCAAGTTCTAATTGGATTAGTTCATGGCATTGTGGACATTCCACGTATACTATTCTGGATGTATCCCCATTCATCATGTAGTTATGAATGAAAATAAGGTAAATACTTTTTCCGATATCTCTGTGGAGTACTGCAATTTCCGTTTTTGAAATTATATGGCTAAATGATATTAAATAGCTTATATTCAATTTTTATCTATGAAATGGAACTGGTACATTAAGAAAGGGTTTATAATATTCTTCTTATGTGAAGTACTAGTTTCATCATCAATTCAGTTGTTTAATTTAGCACTACGTATGGACATTATTGTCGCTCGAATTGAACTTGGAGTATTATTTTTTTTTATTCCATTCCTT
>JAEOUK010000133.1 GCA_016839385.1 Promethearchaeota archaeon | reverse complement strand
ATTGTTGATATACGAAATCCAAAGGATGCAAACATTAAAATGCATACCAAAGGAGTAACAAATGGTACGACAATTGCCAAAAACACAATTATCGCTGTTATTCCATAAAATATTTTATATCTACTAGGAATTACTCTGAAGGATTCATCTACTTTATCAATTGTGCTGGACAATCGATTAGCAAACATTATTAAAAGAACTAACCATCCGATAGTGAAGCATATCGGAGTTGCCCAACGAAGAAATCGGCTTTCTGCCCAAGCAGGCACGAAAGAGAAATCGAATACATCCTGATATGCAAAATATAATAAGAAAAACACTGTTGGTATGAGAATTATTGCTAATACTACCATTATTCGGGATATTTTAAATTCTCTTTTTCCTATTGTTCTATTTCCATGTTGTTTTAGTCCCATATGAAAAATACCTCGTGATTATATTTTTAACTATGCTTTATGTGATAATATTACTTTATTCACTATATATAACAGTGATGTATCCCACTTTTTGCTTATAAAAACCTTAAAATTCTGCCGATTAATGTTCTAATCATACCAAATTTTTCAATAGGAATGTAATAAAATAAGTTTTAATTCCAATTCGGGTTTACAAAATGATTCGAGATTTCTTCATTGTCAATTTACAGACAAAAGAGAGATTCCATAAGTCTTTCAGTTTTCACGATCCCACACCAGAAAGTATTGTGAAAAACTTTTTACTGAAATATACAAAGGAGTTCGAAAAAAAAGAGGATGATATCAATCCCATTAAAAATATACCTATTAAGCAATATTTATTCACATTTATCGTAAGATCCAAATATATATTCTTAATTATTTCAGACATTCATGATTCTAAGAAAGATTTGGAACTCCTTTTATCTCGTGTCCTTTCTTCTCTCTCAAGTTTTGACTTCACAACTACCTTATCAAAATCACAGCAAGCTGAATTGGAAGTTATTATCACGAAAAATCTCTTTTCTCAAATAAAAATAGTTTTAATTGGAAAAGACAATGTTGGAAAATCTGCAATTTTTAATCAAGTAGAAGGAGATATTTCATATTCACATTCTAAGAGGGTTATGCGTTCTAAACAAATATTACTTGAATCTTCTGATCCTAAAGTGTACCTCTTAGATTATATTGGAACCGAAGAATATTCTCCTCAATGGCCAAACTTACTACGAGGAATTCATATCATTCTGATCGTTGTGGATAGTACGGTGGAAAATGTTCTATCAACAAAACGATTGTTTCTAAATTTAATTCGGAAAGCTAAACCTGATGCATTAATTTTAGGAATAGCAAATAAACAAGATCAACCTAATGCTTTGGAAGCATCCTTGATTAAGAAAATGTTGGATATTGAGGAAGTCTTTCCATTATCTATGCATAGATTAACAAACGTGAAATCTTTAGAAGAAATATTTTTGCACGCCATTCAGAAGTATTTATCTCAATTTCTTGAGAAAACAGTAAATTAAATTATAATCTTTGGAATCGAGTAATATTAAGAAAAAGGTTTAGGTCTATTTCAATTATAGATAATTACGCACAAACAAGGAGAATATGCGATGGGTCTACGAGAACTTGAAAAAAAAATGAAAATTAAGGAAGCAATGCAAAAGAAAAATGCTGAATATCAACTAAAAGAACTAGAGAATAAAGCAAAAATACAAAAGATGACAAAGGCGCGACTAAAAGAAATAGCTCGAAAACATGGAGTTTTAATTGCCTTAGACGAGAATTTAAAAGAAGAGGTTGAAAACTTAAAGAAAGAATACAATATTAAAGAATCCAATATTATCCGGGAAGTTCTGGATGAAAATGATGTAATGCCGGGAGAAATTCATGATATTGTGCATGAAAAATTAGGAATGCTTGCTTATCAGAGAGTCATGCTTCAAAAAGAGGAAACAGGAGGATTACTTCTGTTGACTGATGTATTTGAAATTGTCAACACGGGAATACTCAGCGGAAGAATCACAATCGATGATATAAAAAAAGCAGTTTTGATATTGAAGAAGAAGAAGGTGATTCCTCAAATAAATTCACTGGATGACGATGTGATGTTAATCAGTTTTTTTCCTGTTCAATATACCCAAGATCAATCTGAGATTTTAAAATTCGCACAAAGTAAAAAAGGAACATGTTCATTAGCAGAAGTGCGTGCAGCATTAGGATGGAGTGAAGTTCGAGCTCTTCGAGCATTAGAAAACTTAGAAAATACTGGTATTGCAAAAAGTGATGAGAGTTTTCGAACTGGAAAACGATGGTATTTTCCTAGTCTTAAACACTAAGAGACATAGTAGATTGGAAATTCCCAAATAGATCCACACCTGCAAATGCAAATGAAAAGAGCAATATACCGATAATCAAGAGTAATAACACGCTAACAATCTCTATTTTTGAAATTTTTCTTAATCCAATAACATTCTTTTTCGGTAAAATGAATTTTCCACTTTTTAATCGATGCATACCAAATGATGCAAAAGGAAACATACCGATTAAAGCACCAACAGCGTAAAATACAGTTAAAATCAACCCACTCGCAATCCCACTGCCTGCAGCATAGGTAAAGATTGCTACTTCAAATAAACAAGGTGTCAATCCGGCAAAAATTCCCAATAAAAATCCCGTTTTAACTCGGTGTTTTTCTCCATTTTCTTGAAATTTACGTACAATTCCCCCGTTTTGTCTCGAATGAGGAGACATTTTTCTTCTCGAGAGCTGGACTAAAAGATATATCCCCGCCGCAATCATACATAAAGCTCCAATTTGATTACTGATAAGAGGATTGATGCTTTTTAGCAAGATCCCTCCAAAAGTTGTAATAATCGTTCCAATAAGGACATTTGAAAGAAAAATTCCTGTTGAATAAGAAGCTAAAATTCGGAATGCATCTTTACTTTGTCGGGAAATACCGAATGCATAAAAACAAAACATAGTTTTATCATAACAAGGAACACAAGAATGTAAAAATCCTAAAACAAATCCAGGCCAATAAACGAGTAATACACTCGTCCAAATGTTCGCGTCCGTAATGATGAATTCCATATGAATCACATTTTAGTTATTCCATAAGATATAAGGTTGAACACAATTATAAGAGTATGGGCAGAATAACATACACTTTTAATTGTGTTTAATCTAATCCTTGAATCAATCTATGTTTTCTTTTACCCAAATACGAAACCCGATTAAACCAATAATACTAATTATGGTATAGAGAAAATAAGGTCGAAAATTAACAATCTTAAATACCAGTCCAGTTATTATGATCGCAATAATACCTGCTATAATCGAAATCCATGAAAATACAAGTATTGTTAGATCAAATATTCTCGTTCGTAAATCTTTTCTTCTCGCAACCATAGTTCAACACCTAATCATAATGTTCTCCTATTTTTTCTCCAAATTGTTTCAAATCCCGCATATATCTTCGCATCCTTCTTCTGTTGCGAAGTATAAACCGGATTTGTTCCTGCTCATCTTGAGTTATATCTAGACCTTGAAGTATTTGTTTTAGCAAAGATTTTCCCTCATTTATTTTCGTTTTTGCTTGATTAAGTAGCTCTCCTTTAAGTTGGATAATATTTAGCCTAGTTTTCCATTTTTCATTTTGATAAATCCAGATTAATAGTCCCATTCCAATGATCCATATAATACCCAGCATATCTACCCAGAACGGATAATCAGCTTTAGGAAAATCATATGGCTTCACAGGTGTTGGGGGATCTCCAGAAGTGACCTGGAAAGGTACATAAATAATTTCTTGAGCAATTGCTGGGTGATCTATGAGAAATAGCGCATAATAATTTCCCGTGTGATTATACCATGCTGTATCGTAATACATGGAGTAATGACTTATATTGTTCGACATGACAACAAAAGCGGGAAGAGTAAACCCGAAAAAAGAAATATTCACAATTGAAGAATCTTCATACATGAAAGATGATAAAAATAAAATTCCTTCTTCAAGATAATCGGTTATTGCTTCATAATTGGAAATCTCTGCGTTAAAATATGTAAATTCATACAAACCCACAGGATTCTCGGTTGGAGTAATATTTATTTCAAATTTTGATTCTAATACATACTCTTTTAGTAATTGAGCAAAAACGTTATTGTTTCCCAGCAATAATCCTTGAGATGTAAATATGTCTTTATCACCAGAAGCAAAAACTCGTCCTTCACCGATTTGTGCAACTGCAAAATATCCCTCTTCACATAATAACTCAATCGAGTCTGCCATACCTTTATTGGAATTATTAATAGAGAACTTCACTGGACTATCTAAGATTATTGAACCCACATCAAATTGTGGAAAAAGATCTGTAGAACTATTCCAAGTTGCTTCTGTTATTGTTATCTTTCCCAATATGTCGGAATTCTTCGATACTGTCAAATTTGAATATTGTAAAAGAGAATTTAATGAATTTATTTGATTTTCAGAGGAATTTTCAGCCCATATTACCAAAGATCCTCCTCTATCTACCCATTCTATTATGTCATCGATCTCTTCATCAACAATCTCGATTTCAGGGTCATTGATGATTAATACATCGAAAAATTGAAGAAGATCATGATGAATCGTGTTCGTACTTAGTGTGTCATTTTCAAAACTATATCCTCCTAATAATTGCTGCATAAAGGAAATATCAAGAAAACTTCCACTTTCTTCTTCTTGGATATTTCCACCAACAATGGAATTAAATCCACTAACATAATCGGACATATTAATCGTAATTCCGGGAAAAAATGTTTGAACAGTTGTGCCCTTTAAACCTGAACTTCCCCATAAAGTAAGGAAATCAAAATAGTTTGCATATGGATAATCCAATCTTTCTTCCAAATCAATAATTTGGTGTATGTCTATGTTCATTACGTCTCCTGTGAGAGTTGAAAGCGATGGATTCATAGAAATGAAGTTGTGAATTCCATCAAAAAAGATACGTCCTTGGAATTCCTCAAATTTTAATTGAACAGGGATCGAATAAAAAACTCCTTCAAAAATTGGACTAGAAAAAGAGATATTGAACTCAATTGTCGTTGGAGGGCAAAATAATGGTCCGATTGTAAGACAAAATACTGTATCAAAAGGATATAACATATCAGTGTGAATGACAGTTGAAAATTCTTGGAATATTGAGGAGTTTTCTTGGGAAGTATTGAAAAATTGACTTATAATGTCGGGACCAAACCACATTATCTTCATGAATTTTTCTCCAGGACTTTCAATTGCAACTGTTACATCTGGGATTTCCAATAAACCAAAAGTTGTGATATTAAATAATCCTAAATCTCCTGGATAATGGACTTTCATCGGATTTAGATCGAGTCGTGTGGGGTGTGCTCGAAAAGTGTCTTTCAAAATTGAATGATAGAATGGCTCTGAGTAAATATAGACATTGCGTACTAGTATATTGTTTAAAATATTATCCTCCGATTCTGGTCCGAATATCTTTGGAATTAAAACT
>JAEOUK010000132.1 GCA_016839385.1 Promethearchaeota archaeon | reverse complement strand
TTGAAAATGCAGCTATACTTCTAATCAACCGAGTAGTTTTATCCATAAAAATAGGCAAATAGCGTTCTATAACCATTTCAAAATAGAGTATCGTGCTTCCTATGAAAAGTGCTAACAACCAAGACGTGGGGAGCAATAAAAGAAAAATCGTTAATGTTACCGAAATATACATTAGCATTCTTACATACTTAAGCCAGTAATACTTGATATCATAATCAGATATCTTTCGCCGTAATATAGCTACTGTAATAAATGAAAACAATAAGAATATAGTGATTCCACACATAACGTAGAATCCTTGTGTTAAATAAATTATAAAAGGTACACCCGCATTAATAACCCAATACGCTCCTGAATTCCATAATGTAATTGGAAGTATTAGAGATAGCATTAATGAAAATGAAAGCCAAGATATCAGAGTATAGAAGAAATTTACATTGTTCGTGAAAGCTTTAAGTACATAATAATTTAATTCTGATTGTGCATAAAATATTAATAACGCAGAACACAAAGAGATAATGACTGACTGAGTTGGTACATATACCAAAACATATGCTACAACCGAAATAGTTGTGTAAATTATAACTGCAAATATCAAATTAAAACTTTTCACAATTTTGAGACTTCGTGGTTCTATTTTTGCTAACATTTCCATTAGTTCACTATGTGATTTGGTCTCTAAGTCTAATGAGGGAAAAACCGATTCCAGTTTATCCATATTTTTCGTTGAATGAATTGCAATATCTGTAATCAAATATATAGTGTAATACTGGGAGATAGCAATTAACACAATCATGATAGGAGTAATTAAATTCGAGTAACTTATTCCTTCTAATAGTTGTAATAAAGCAAAAGCATAAAACACGAGACAAACAGAAAAGAGAACCCAAAAAATAATCAAATAGATATTTCGGGTAATTGGTCGAACTAATTTTAAAATATGTTTATCTTGATAAAACAAAATAAAGCCGAAAATTACAACTACAGCAACAGGAATAGCTACAAAAAGAATGAACTGAATTCCCATAGGATGATTCCATAATGTTGAAAAATCTGTTAGACTAATGGAAAGAGATTCTAATTCTTGTGCATAATTTACTATGTAATTTGAAAACCAAGATTCATAGAGAACTGCTGAAATCGCAAAACTTGCAATAATATAAGACAAGGATGCCATAAAACTGTATTTTGGTGTAATAAAATCCTTATATGCAATTAATTTTTCTGAATTCTGATATTTACCAATCATCAATGGAATTTCTCTTGCTCTTAATCTTGGTGCATAGGAAAACATCCTAAATTTATAATGATTAAGTGCTTTTTCAGCAATATTATAAGTTCGAACTATTTTCTCATTTTTTAATTGATAGTACAGAAATAATGTGATAAATTGAGCTAGAAGAACAACCAAACTCGAAACTAATCCTAAAGTAATTGGAAAAGGCATAGAAGGTAGCAAAATAATCAATTGGATTAAACCTAATAAGCTTATTAGTACCCAGGAATAAAACAATATTCGGGCACGAGTTAACCGATTAAAAATTTTCAGTACATATTTTTCGAGTACAGCTTCTGCGAATAAAACTATTGACGCATAGACTATTCTTGTAATAAATAATTGGTTAAATGAAAAACTATTAGCGATAATAAATGCTGCCAAAATCAGCATCAGTGGCTGCAATACATCATTCCATTTTTCCAAAATTGGTTTTTGTAAATTTATGTTCTTTGTTTGTACATAATTCCATAAAACTAGCTCAATTTCGATTACAATTAAGAATATGGCGATTGATGCCATAAATATGATATTAGGGATGTTATATGTTCCTACAGGTAACACTGAACCATCCCCGATTAATTTTAGCTGAATTCCATAAAGGGATATTACGGAAAATGGCACCATAACTGTCAGAATCATTAATATTGCGAGAATAATTTGACCTACAATTAACCGATAACCCACAGGTATCAATTTTTTAATATTATAGAATGCTGTTGCTATAAAGGCAGACATCGATAATCTGAAAATTAATATATGATAAATAGTAGCGGTTTCAATTCCAGGAAGAAGTAAAGCTAAGAATAATCCAATCACATAAGAAATTTCTAAAACAATTCCTTGCTTAATTAATGCATCAAGAGTCGAAATTACATTATTCAATATTTTACTTCGTTTATCCTGTTTGGCTAGGAGTTTCAATGTGTGCGCAAGTTCATCTTGAATTGTTTCCTCAATTTCTACATTAGGCTCATTATCATAAGAAATTTCGACTGTGGAATCATGCTCAGGTAGAAGATGATCTAATACATCTTTAACTTCATCGAAATTTGCTTCCTGAGATAAATCTTCATGATGAATCTCGGAGGGTGGTTGTATTGGAATAGGGGTGTCAATACCCAAAGTTTCTTCAAAATCTTCAGAAATCTGGCTATCTTCTTTTATAATACCATCTTGGATGGCATTCATAGACATTGTGATTGAAGCAGACTTTGCAAGTAATCTTAAATTTGCATCCACTTGTTTATGATGCATTTTTAAATGCAAAATGATGATATAGCTACCTAATGTTATTGTAATTACTGTTACGAACATATATGTTATAATATATCCCAAGAATAAACCGAGTCCTGCTAAAAACCCGATCCAACTACCAATTTTTACTATCAATGTAACCGTTTTGTTGTAAAATTTAATCCAATTTGACAAGATCAAGAAAATTATATAAAAGAATAACCCATCAAATGCAATATTCAAATAGAGAATGAGTGAAGGTGTCAGAATTAAAAAATTAACTTGATTAAATACTATTGGAATTAAAAATTCATTTAAAATGATAATTCCGTACAGTATTGATCCATACAAGAGATAGGAAGCAATAAATCGAGTAACACGAATAAATATGGGATTACCAAATATCCCTCTTGCTTTATTGAATTCTAAAACTATGAATGTACTAATTGATATTCCGAAAATGAAAATCTGAATCTGATAGAGCAACATCAATGGTGTGATGAATGCAATTAAATAACTTAATGAAAAACTGAATAGTACTAAGAAAACAGAATAAACTTTGGCCATTTTTTTAGGTATAACATAGATCTTCGGTAATATTTCATATGCATGGATTAATTTTTGACCAATTTCCTTTTGCTGTTCCATAAGTTCATCTGTAGGTTCATCTGTAAATGGGAGGGTTTTGAAATCAGAAATACCCATATCAATCATCTGATTGGTAATATCAATATATTTTTGTGTGAAATATATACCTACAATTCGATGTACAAGAATTGAGAATAACGAAAAACTACAGATCCATAGTGTGTAATTAATTCCAACTATTTTGTCTAATGTTACATTAAGAATTGAATTCAAGTATTCAAATCCATATATGACACTATAAGATAGAAAAAGTGGGAATAATCCCCAAAAAATTGGTTTACTCCATCGAAAAGTGGGATAAGATGCCAAAACTGCCCAAAATGAAACTACGGATGCGAATAGAGGATTAGTTAATCCAAATATGCTATCTAGTATAGAACCAGCAATAAATCCAATTCCAATAGCAAAAAATCCAAACACCAATCTCCACCGTTTTTTACTGATGAAATTTTGAGCTTGAGCTAGTAGTACTATTCCACAAGAGGATACAATAGCACTAGAAAATGGAAATAATCCATAGCGTAATGCATTATTCAAGAAATTCCATGAATAATCCATTTCAACAGGGAAGATTTGAAAATTATAAAGAAATAGGAATGTTCCGAATCCAAGACTTGCTGCGATCAGCATGATCGCATATGGGTTTATTTTTTTCTGGATCAATTTCACATATCTACCAGATATCATAATTCCGCCCGTAACAAATCCAGAGATGCTAATTGAATAAAGGATATTATTTAATAGAACATAGGAGAACCCAAACACAAGAAAGGCAGCTCCTATTACTAATAATATGAATCCGACTAAAATTCCATAATCATAGCGCTTCCAAGTAGCTTTTATAACTGGATTAGCCAGAAATATTATCAAAAACAATCCGTATGTACAAATGTGGATAAAAATATCCATAATAACATCTGGAACGAAAGCAATTTCTATGAGAAGGGATAAAAATATTGCATTTATAACAGCAATGATAATCCATACCCCTGCAATAATTCTCCAATATTTCAACGAAAATAGAAAAGGAACCAACGAAATGAGGGATAATCCGATTACAAATAATGGTGATAAATAAATCGAGGGCTGAGCAGAAAATAGATTGGGTGCTAACCAAATCCATACCGGAATTGCCTCAATCCATGTAATGAAAAAGAATATTTTATAGGCTTTTTGAAATTTCGTAAGTATGACCGGAAGATAGAGTAGAGTAGATATTATTATGCTTAATAAAATAGATCCTGGTATTTCTAATCCAAACAACGTAAATGTCTGAGTAATTGCATCTATTGCCGTGATCGAGTTATGAATAAATGTAAAATTAATGATAGGAAGGAAAAGCCATAACCACCAAGCAGCATCCCAAATTTTTTTCGAAATTTTCCATTGCTGTATAGCCACAGCTAAATATAAAAGGAGAATTCCAAAATTTAATGTTAAAGTAATTGACAATAAAGGTTCTAAAGAAATTGAAAGATTACCTGAGAATTTTCCAATGTTTGCTAATATCAAGTATGTTGCGTAACAAATCTCACCTACTGCGCTAACAAGAATAGCCCACGTAAAAATTTTTTTTGATTTGACAATAATATTGCGAAATGATCTTGAAAACACAAAACCTGTTATTCCCGCTGATAAGAATAACTCAATAGATAAAAGAGTAGCAGTATCGATGATTAAAGCTTTCAATAATAATCCTACTATATACTGATGAATAATCCAGAATACTAACAAAAAGACTAAAATGGATTTTGCTGCTCCAATGGTTAAATTAGCTCGATAAGGATTTTTCTTCTGAATAAAATAAAGCCATATATAACAACCTACCAAAATTGGTGGAAAAATGTAGAAGAAAATTGGTTCATAAAGGATAACAGTCATACCTACTGCAATTGCCGCAGCAAGCACGGTCCATATTCGTACCACAAACCGAGAATTGTAAGAATGTTGAGCAAAATTCTTGAAATATCCCTTCAAGAAGAACATCAATAAAATTAGGCCAATAAAGCTAGCAAGTGCCCAAGTAAAAATAGAATTGATAAGGGATAATTGAAATGAGGTGAATAAACCCATTGCCCATCGAGTTATTGAAATATTTAGGATTGAACCCAAAATTCTTATCACAGAACCAACTAAAAAACTGATTCCGACTGTTCGAATACTGGCAGCAATGATTCCTACAGCTCTGAATCGAACCGGTTCTTCATCCAAAAATCCTTTATATATTTCAAAATATGCCACTTTTCGCATATAATAGAAAATTAGGAAAGTTAATCCGCAGCTTATCAATATTTGATCAAATACTAAATATCCGTACCCCCATAGACTGCTAAAGGGATCTGCAACTAAAAATTGAAAGAAAAGAACCCCAATAAACACTAACAATAACTGATAAAAGAAATTCATAATTATATTGAACTGCTTGACCATAGAATAATAGTAAAATAACGCCCACCACATTGCTAGTACAGAAATTAAGGGTAATATATATGTTAAAATAGGAATCCAAGAAGGCAGATAAGTGAATATTTGGGATTGATAACGAATTAGGTACAAAGCTACCATGATATATGGATAAGATCGGTTATATGTACGATAATATCTACGTAAAGATGTTTCTTTTTGGAAATATGTGATATGAAATATTATGTGAACAATTAACAGCAAATATGGAGTCATTCCAAATAGTGCTGTTGAAGCAGAAAAGAAATAAATCGAGAGAGAATTTAACGCTAAATTTACCAAATAAGCAGTTGAGGTTGTAATTATAAGAATTTTCGTAATTATTGCGCTACGCTGCGTCCATTTAGCCACTTTGAAACCAGAATTTTTCAAGAAGTAATTTAGTGGGGGCATTAACATTGAGACTACTTGCAAAAATAACAAAATCTTACCATACCAAAGTTCTGGTTCTAATATAAATGCGGCAGAGATTGAAACTAAAATTTGGAATGCTATCCAAATGAATACCCGAATTTGATTACTTAATTCTCGATTCAGAAATTTCATAGCGCGGTAATCTAATAAGAATAGGAGTAATACACACGCAAGATAAGCAACGGATGATTCGACGATAAGAAAAGGTGTGAAGAGCTTGATTCCAATATTTCCCAACAAAATTCCCAAAATAAACACAGAGACTGGGGCAACAAAATAAGTTATAAGACTTACAGTATGTCGGAATGCGTAAGTGTTAAGGATTTTCAAACGTTGCTTTAATTGAAGTTCGGTTTGTTTTTGTGCAAATCCATGTTTCTTTAAAAATTCAACCTCATCCCCTGTAATTCCTTTTTCCTGCAATTCTTCAGAGGAAAATGCGGTATATACAGGATTTCTTCTCAAAACTAGTATATTGTACTTGAAAATATATCCCATTGCTCCCAAAATTGCGATGAGAACAAAGCTAAAAGTGAGAAATAAAATAAAAATTGAATTTGAAAAAACTATGGAAAATATCGTTCCTTCCAATTTAGCAATGCTTGAAATTAGATTTGTGGCAAATCCGATGGAAAATATGAAAATGGAGGAAAAATTAACCCATAATATAAACAGAGTAATATAGTAGAATCCTGGAGATCGCTCAACGAGTCTTTTTTTTAATATTTGGAAGGTTCCAAAAGCAAAAGCTGCAGAGCAATCAAATGCGACAATTGAAGAATTAATTGAGCCCATAATTGGAATCAATAAATTTCGAATAAGAGGAAATATCAAAATAGCCCCAGAAAACACATTATAGATAAAATTGATGTTGAATAATATGATTTTAAGACGATCTGTTATGATCATCATTTTAGATAGCATTATAATGGTGGAATACGAGATGATTCCTGGTAATAATAATGCAAGTGCAAATGTTATTTGGAAGGATAGAGATAATTGGACAACAAATATTATCGAAATTAAATTTGCAAAAAGTGAGAATATCCAAATAAGACTATTGATAAATTTTTCAAGAGTGTTTTGGAGTCCATAAAATTTCTCTGAATTGATAATAAATTCTGAAATAACTGGCACATTGAGTTCTATCTCTCCAGATTCCCCGATATTAAGATGTAATCTGGTAGATCTTTCTAAAATATTAATTTTTCTTGATGTTATAACATCAGGTGAAGTCGATATTCTATTTGCATTTATTGCTTGTAAGATCCATTTTTGAGGTCCAATTATAAGTCCATGAATCACCAATGTATCGAGAATAAAGCATGATAAGAGAAGAATAGATAAGGAAAATAGATTAGAAATGACTAATAAATTTTCAGGTAAGTTGAGGAATAAGGTAATGAAATAAGGTGGGCTCAACGAAATAAAAAGATACATTCCTAAATAAGCAATATTTGTGAGCTTTACCCAAAATCTTCTATAAAAAATCCCCAGTTTAATGGAATATGTAAAAATTGCTACAGAATAAATGAATGCAATAATACAGGGAATAAATAATGAAACAAATGTGGTAATATCTACTCCTATGCTCAAATAAGATTTTAATAAAACTGGATTAAGAAATATAGGGAGAAAAATTGCCTGCAAAAGCATGGAACAAACATTATAGATTTTACTAAAACTGTCTGCAAAAATAAATTTGATTTTCTTTAAGATAAGAAGAAGAATTTGGGTAGAAATCATGGATATAAAAATTGCTAAGGAGGAGTTTAATCCTATATTTTGTATCATAACCAAAATCAAGCCTATATTAATTTCTAAAAGCATGATAGGATTTAGAATAAAGAGCCATTTTCGATAGATTTCAAATTCTAAAAGCTGATTTTGGTTTTTAATATAGAGATGGAGCATAATTCCAATTGTAATGAGGAATCCTAAAATTAGATATGAACCAATACTTTTTAGAAAAACAACGATCGATAAACCTAAAACGATGGACATTAGGTTCACACTATAACAGATAACATTCACTAATCCTCGTTTTGAGTAAATACCATATCGGAAATATACTGAAAATATCGCAGCATTTATTGGAATAAAAATGAGAAGAGGAATTAAAATCTTAAAAAATAACCAATAAGGTGATAGGACACCAATAATCGATGTTCCTAAAGTCAGATATACGATTCCAACAATAGTAACTCCCAAAACAAAATGCAAAAGCAAGAATATAACTTTAATAAAACGTGATACTTTTCCTTTGAATCTAATTAACACAACACGAAATAACGAAATTATTGAAGATAATGAAAAAGCGAATCCGAATAAGAATATTCGTAAAGTTAAAATTTGGTTTGGATCAGAAAGTAATGGAATTAGTCTTAATACGGCAAGATCTCCTAGTGCATAGAACACCTCTAGCAAAATCCCCGAGAATAAAAATGCATGAACCACTGCGACTTTGCTTTTATCCAATATTTTCCATCGAGCAAGTAAATATAAGTCCAAGTATAAAATAACTGAAGCGATGGTCAATTGATAAATAAACTCTATAGGAGGAAGAGCCGCAATACATGCAATTAACACAAAAGAGGATAATAAACT
>JAEOUK010000035.1 GCA_016839385.1 Promethearchaeota archaeon | reverse complement strand
TAGTGTCAAAAGTACATTGAAAATGACTCTTCTGATTGACCGTTTTGGAGAAGAATCTCTCCCAAAAGCAAAGCCAACAACCACCATACCCATTGCGATTATCCAGAATTGCATTTCAGGAGAGGGTGTAAAATATGCTCCTGCGTAAGTTTCCAAAGTACTGAATAACAATAATGGTACAGCGATGACTGTAGCGCCATAAATTGCTGCAGATAGTAACCCTAAAAATATTCTTTTTAACGGATTTTCTTTTTCCACTTTTTTCTCCTCCTTAAGGTCCTGACAAGGGCATTGATGTTGTAACGTTAAGTTTGAACGGAATTAATCCGAGAGCATATGTCGTGCTGAGATCTACGAATATTGTGATATTATAATCAGTAGGATTCATTGCGATTCCTGCAATCAAGTCAGGATTCCAGAAAAATGAACTATTCCCAAAAAATATTGTATCCGTATAATTTGTTAGAGCTGGTATTTGGAATACTTGCGTGCCATTTAATATTTTATAATTATCTGTTGTGTTGTAAATGTCCATTTCGAGGTGAATAGTTAGATCTTCAAAATCGTAAAATCCTTGTGAATTATCTAGATTAAAAGGTAATGTAATATTGGAATTTGTGGGATCTGAAATATTGAACTCTGCATTATCCATGTCAATAAAAGTAGCCATACTCGGACTCATTACAACCGTAACAGCAGAAATCAGTGATATTATCACAACCAATGAAATCGCTAATTGTACGACTCCAACACTGATTCTTAAAATCGCTTTTATTATTTTTGACATCTTTGTTTTCGTCCATTTTATGTGTTTACGTATAGATCTTTAATTATTTCTCTTATTTTGAACATAAATAACTATCTACTTATTTTCGTAATCCTTATCCTACCACGTTTTAGAAATTCTATTTACATTTTACGAAAGAGAAAAATGAGACGTCCAAGTTTATGCCAACTTTCTTTATAATGAATAGGAAAATTCACCGATGTATCGAATATTTTAATTTCCATAATTGGTTTCAAACGAGTATTTGAAATCAAAGCTTGTACATCAACATTGATTTTCTTTTTATCTAATGTAATGAATTGTGGAAGAACAATTAATAATGAGCCTTTGGGTTTTAAGATTTTATCAACTGCGTAAAATGTCGAGGAATATAAATCTGTTAGTGTTTTTATTATTGATTGTGCTTCTGAATAGGAAGGAATTGTTTTTAAAAATGGACCTAATTCGGGTTCAGTGACAATTGTGTCAAAAAAATCTCGGGGAAATATTTCATGGATGTTTCTTGCATCCGATTGATGTACTTCAAATGATGTAGAAGCAGGTTTAAATTCCTTAATAGTCCATTTTAAATTCTCTTTACAATTTTTAACGCGCTCCTTTTCCAATTCCGAACCAAATACGTCAAATCCCAACATTAAACCTTCTTGCAATACAGTTCCTATTCCACAAAATGGATCTAATAATTTACCTTTATCTACACCTGAGAGATTAACAAGTATTCTCGAAAAACGAATAGAACTACCAATAGACTCATCTATATGAGGGCGTTGCTCATATCTCTTCTTATTTTGTTTGATGTTATAAGATGCAATTGTACGACCAATATAGTAATGATTCAATGATTTGCAAATAACTAAATCAACAAAATTCCTCTTTTGCAATGCATTCCAAAGACTTGAAGGACTAGGTTTTTTTAATACCGCTTTTTGTTTAGATTCTTTAAAGATTTGCCTGAAAGTCGAGATAAAATTCTGTTCGTTAACTTTCCGACCATACATGGATAAAGAATAATTCAAAGTCTTACTATCTTCAATGTAAAAAACCTCATTTTGAAGTGCTGCAAGAATATCAGCTTTTAAATCAATTTTGGTATAAATTTTACCGATTTTGACTGTTCCTGCTAAATCTTTCGCTACTTCAGTGGGATTAAATTTACTTTCAATTCTTAAAATTGCGTATTCTTCACTAAGAAATTCTGGATACCCACAAATTGAGTGGGAAAAAATGTAACTAAAAATCTCTGCTTTAGATAGCTTGGGATTTCGACCATAAATAAAAAAATAAAGAGTAGAAGAACTCATTTTTTATTGCTGTTGAGCGCCTTGTCCTTTCATTTTTACTTGCAAATCACGTGCTCGTTTCGAATACCAGATCAAAAGTTCACCGGAGTCTTCAGGTTTAAAATATTCTCCACCACATAATTGAGCAGCACGTTTCATAGCAGCATCATCTGGATTTCCTAATCCAATAATATACATTACTACGTTTGGATTTGCACTAAAATCTTTAACAGATTCAAAGAATTTATTACCGTCAGTTGCCACACCATCTGTAAGAAGCACAATCATAGTAGGTTGTTTATCTTCTTCACTAACTTCCAATGCTTCAAATGTACTCAATATTTCTTGAGCTTTACGCATCGCTAAACCAAGATTTGTAGCTTGTCCATATGCATTTCCAATTTGCTCTACGATAAGTTTTGCTGCATTTTCCAATACATCCTTTGCACCTGACGATGAATCCATATAGGGTAATCCCCCCGGGAATGGAACAATTTGTGCCTCATCTGCGAATCTTATAATGGATACTTTCTCACCAAATCCTCTTCCAACTTTTTCTGATAAGAAAAGGATTGCAGCGAAAGCTGCACTATATCTACGTGGCACCAATACTCCAGGTTTAAATTTGGCAAGGAAATCTTGGATTTCTTTTGCACTCATCGCTGCTTTGATTCCTTCTAATGCTGGACCTATGTTTTTAACCTCGACATCTCGTGCCATCATAGACCGGGAGATATCTATAATCAAAATTGCGTTGAATGTTACCAATCCAGTAGGTTTGAGAGTTATTGTTGTATTTTCTGTTATGGAAGCAAACACATCTCCAACTAGATCAGGAGTTGTACTTAAAAATTCACATGCAACATTTGCTGCTTCCCAACGGAGTTTGATTCCTTTAAATATAATGTAATTCTGTAGCCACCTTTTAATGCTAGTGATATTTGTCCGAGCACTTGATATGATTTCCCAGACATTTTCACCAGTAATCGGTGCGATTCCCAAATCAACATTTTGAAGCGTTATAATTTGACGTAGGTTTTTCTTCAGTTCCACCTCCATAGAACCGACACCTGAAGCTTCAATCAATTCAGAATCGATCACAACATGATTATTGGGGAGATCTTCTTTGATTTTGAATTTGGCAGCACCGATAGCACCAGTAAGATTATCTTCAAAAGAAAGAACTTCGCCTTCGGTTACCTGCAAAGATGCTGCATTTCGAGGATTAACCATAATAAAGCCATCTAGTCCAGATTGAGATATTACTTCAAGGGTAATTTCGTCTTGAAATTCTACTGGTGGTTCTGTACTGAATAATACAATTTGATCCGATTTGATATTAGTATCCTCAGCAGTATCGAGATCCATTTGAACTTCAAATTGTGGTATATTCTCTGCTGTAATTCGAGCTGAACCATTGGATCGAGTCAATGGATCTTCCCATGCAACAAGCATACCATGTGCTAATCGTAATGTAGCAATAGTTTGTGGGTTTAATTTAACTCGCCCGTTACAACCCATGGTTTTTTTAACATTTAATACTAATGCACCGGGTTTTTGCTGAGCCAGTAAGTTCACATCAATTCGATTTGGATAGGGATCAGGTGGGGCCATTGCAACTCCATCCATTCCCATATCTTGTTCCATACCAAATCCAGGTTGTTGTTGCATCCCGGGAGGTGGGGTTTTTAACATGCCTGGTTGCGGTTTTGGAGGAACATTTGAGAAACCCTGTATAGGTTGAGGGGTTATTGGTGGCGGGATTTGACCAAAACCGGGTTTTGGAGCGGGTGTTGGAGTAATGGAAGGTTTAGGTACCTGTGTAGTAGGACTTGGTGTTGGTTTTGGTACTGCTATTGTTGGAGGGAGTTTCGGAGGAGGAGGAAACTGCGATCCTGATTGTGGTGGTGTATCTGGAACTGGAGTTGGGGGAGTTATTGAAGGAAGTTTTGGTTTTTGTGGTAATTTGCTGACTTCTGGTTTAAGTGTTGGGATTGCACTAGGTCGTTGAGGTAAAGCAGTAAAACCAACACTTGGCTGTTGAGTTATAGATGAAGTTGGACTCGGTGTTGGTGCTGGTTTGCTAGGTTTTGTGGTTAAACCTCCTGTAGATTTAGATACTATTAATTCGATACCCGTAAAATTGATTTGTGTTAATAAATCGCTAGCGACTTTTATAGAGAAGTCTAAAATTTCACTAGATACATCAGCGGGGCATGTGATCTCCTTATTTGTGTTTGGATCTGTTAGCGTGACTAATTCCCCGGTATTTATTCCAATCTCTTTTGCTGTACTCTCTGAAATTTGGCATCTTTTAGAAATTGCTTCCAAAGGTTCAACAAAGAGGCGAGTTTGCAACGGCATTTTACTTTACACTTTTTACTTCGTAAGTCTAGATCTATATTATACCATATTAAGTACACTCTGAATCCTAAAACAATTACTAATGTTCCTAAAATATTTATGTTGGATTAGGTATTGTATGTCATAAGATCGGAAAACCACCACAAACATAGAGAAGAAGATTATGTCTGAGTTAACTCCACATGAAGCAGAGCAATTAGCACTTCACCTTGGTGAAATCACCAATCATACAGAATTAGATGCTTTAGCACTTGTAACACGTGAGGGGCTTCGAATAGCCTTTTCAGCAATTCCAGGTTATAATATCAATCCAGATCAACTAAGTTCCATTGCAGCTGTGATATTGCAAGGAGCTGACGAAGCTGTTCATAAAATTGGTTATGATTATCTATCTGAATGCGTTATCCGTGGAGAGCGTTCATATTTAGTTTTAGCGGCAGCAGGAAGATTTTTCCTTATCGGAGCAAGTCGAGAATTGAAAGATCTAAGTAAAATAGTTACTGTTTTTAGATTTTATGCTAAAAAAATTACCGAATTGTTTAGAAAATAAGAAGAAATGAAAGATTAATATAATTTTAATTTATTTCCATCCCAAATTGCTTAGCTAGAGCTTTAGGATCTTTGCTTAGAGCTTTTAATTTACTTCCAGATGCTCCAGTTTTCTTTAAAAATTCTATAGCAACAACTTTTTGATTTTCACATAAGACTCTAGGAGCATATCCTTGTGCAAAAAACAATCCTTCAGGAAGAGAACCGATTTTTTCCATTATTTTATCCACCTTTGTCTCACCTAAGAACGAAGATTTCTTCTCCACAATACTATAGGCTGCATTTCCTATAATAATCATTTCCCTTTCATATCCTTCAGGGATTTGAAGTGATTCAAGAGTTTCCATAATTTTTTTAAAATCTAATTGAGGTTCTGTTGTTTGGGTGGGACCTCCCATTGAAGTTGAAGATGATTTAGGTTCACCAGTCCATAATGGTCTCGATTGATTAACTTTAGTTTCTGAAGACATTACTTGAACTGCACCATCAGAGTCACCTCCACCTACGGGAGATATATCTTTTAGTGATTTCTTAGGAGCTGAAGTAGGAGATTTCGTTGCGGGTTTAAAAATAGATTTATCTGAAGATTTTGTAGCAGGGACAGGGGCAGAAGTAGGAGTAGGATCAGTTTTTGGTTTAGGTGTCGAAGTGATTCCAGGATCCCATTGTAAATCTTTTTCTTCACGGATTTCTCGTGCAAATCCAGTTGATGGAATTTCATCTAAACGTTCATATAAATCCGGATAGTCAGCTTCTTCTCCTTCATCGAGTGCGATCACTTTGTAGTGCATGCCAACCTGACCGCGAATTTCTTGAGATTTTGAAGCGCCTATGAATTTTAATCGCACCGAGCTCTGAGATCCTTTCCATAGGTAGATCTGCCTAGTCTGATCGTCGTTAATTATAAAACATTGTGAGGGGTCCAGTAATTTTCGTATGCCTTCACTCGAATTAATTGCATGGACTTCTCCATCTGGTCGGATGACAAAGAGTTGCATTGTAGGTTTACTCTAGTTTTTTATTTGATAGAAGAGGTTTTTTACTTCCTATTAATTTTTTCATGAATATGTTTGTTAACCCATTCTCGTATGAAAATGGATGTTTAGATCAACCTTAAAATCCTTTCATTTTATTTCCTTTCAAAAAAATTTATAGGAGTTACTAATCGAACTTAAATCATAGATTTCCATGTCAACTAGCAACATAATCAGCATTAGTGCAAAAAATTACCCAAATGCGATCTTACTTGGTAATAAACCGTATGATCTAACGTTTCAGATAATTAGTAATTCTTCAAAGCCAGAGCAGTTTAAATTTTACTTTTCGATGGATGGTCTGAGTGGAAAAATCCCCAAACAATATGATAAACCGATAATGTTAGAGCCCAGTAAACCATTCATGTTGACAATTCCAATTGTTCCTGAAGTCAATGGTTCAGCTAAAATAGTCATGCAATCAAATATATATCAAGAAACTATATATAAAGAGTTAGTCTGGCATGTTAGAACAGAAGTTTCTCAGAAACGAATTAAAGAGGCACTTTCTACAAGTTTCATCAAAATTAAAGATGTATCGAAAATTAAAAAGAAACTTCCTAAATTCAAAAATGGGAAACAGTTGGATTTAGATAATGCAGCAAAAGAATATGAGAGAATTTACACAAGCGAATTAGATCAATTAGAGAAAGATGAACAGCTCAAAGATGTGGCAAAAAGAGCGTACAATTCTGATTTAAATTTCGCTTTCGAAATTCTTAAAATGGTTCAAAATCAAGCTTCTATTCAAGAATTATTAGGGGATTTCATTTATGCGGGATTAGAGAGAGACAGAACCCTCGTACTTTCAAAATTACCAATGATTAGGGATATTAAAGTAAAGGACGTTGTTTTTCAAAATCTTGCTAATTACTTTTTAGATAAGGATTTGAATCTGGCAATTCAATATGGTAAAGAGATCACTAATGAAGAAATTCGAGATATTGTACTGAAAGATATCATCTCTTTTTCTTACTTGAAACAGTTCGATGAAGCAATGCAGCTTATCAGCTTTCTTTCAAATCAAGAATTGAAATTGGGGTTATATTATGAATTAATTAAAATTCTACAAAAAACTGATGTTCCGAAGTGTGTAGCATTGATTCAGAATCTTATTGTTTCTTGTATAAATACGAAAAAAAATGAAATTTTGGGTATGCTCCTTATAATTTTAGCACATATCACAAATCCGCAATATGTTGTGGATTTGATCGCTGCTCATCCTCCTGAAATCCAAGATTTAGAGAAAATTTTAACTCGAACTGCTTTATGGGAGGAAGTTGAAGAGGAAAAAATCCGTGTTGATGAGGTTCCAATATCATCAGTATATTTTGCATTCAATGTAATGGCAAAGCCAACTCCTGGTATTGCGAAAGTTGCGGAATTGGGTGGCACTGTTTCTGCAAACTTAATTAACGGAAAAATGGATAGCGTAATTGGAATAATAAATCTATTCAGTTTCAATTTCCCTATTTATCCTACTATTGAACAATGTTACGCAGAAATCAATTCTACAAAAGGAAAATCATTTTATTACCTAATCATCCCTCTGAGAAACGCGGATGATTCAACTTATGAGATAGTTCAAACTATTATCAAAAATTTATTTGTTGCACATGCAAATGAAGTTCCCCATAAAATGTACCTCTTTAATTTGGATTTTATTCCCTATTTATCTCAACCAACAATTATCGTAGAGGATGACCCAGAAGAAAATATTGTAATGCAATCAATTGTAAAGCGAGTATTCAAAAACGAAGTATCGCTTATAATTGATGATGGTTTATTTAAAGAGGGAAAAATAAACCATTGGATTAAATCGATCCTTCCCTCAAATAAATTTAAATTACTAAATATGGTCCTAACATATGATTTTCTGAATAACTATAATTTATTCAAGAATTTAATGAACGAATTTGTTCGGTAAAATCCCAGTAGGACATAACACAATACACATAGGATTAAAAAATCCTATCAATGAATAATCTGACAAATCATAGAGACTCTTAAAATGGCCAGGAAAAAACGAAACAAAGAGCAAGATCTCCCTTCCACTTTTAATTTAGGGGGTGGAAACCGAGAGTCAACTTCTGGATCAAGTTTATTCTCCAATAGTACTCCGGCTCCGACTGAAGAACCCAAACACTTGTCAAGAAGAGAAAAAAAAGCAGCTGCTACAGCACAATCTAAAGATGTCTTTTCTACAGGATCTGGTTCTCAAGTAATTAATGTGGGAGGAGGACGTTCGTGGGCTGAAATTTTAGCTGATGTTCAACACTGGACTCCTTTACCTTTTTCCCATGGGATGGAAATGGAGCTTATAATTTGTGATAACGCTGGAAATTATCTCGAAGGCGATGAAATGGTGCATCGTATGGGAGAAATCATTTTAGATGCAAATAGAATCATGAATGAGTTAATCAACTACGAATATGACGATATGAACAAAAGATTTACCCCTATGCCAGAATATATCCGAGGAAAATTAGGTAAAATGGCTTATATGGGAACAGATATCGAGAAAGGTAAGGTCATGAAGATTAATTACATGCTTTATGATGGACAGTACCTTGATATCGATAGTTTTGGTAGGGATGGAAATGTGACAGCGATTACATACATCTTAGAATTAGTGACACCTCCATGTTTCTATGCAGAGGAACTTGCATATTGGGCTAGCACGTTATTCAATTTAGCAAAAGAAACTCTACCAAGAGATTTAAATATCGTAGCTTCTGCATTCAATCCTGCATCAAAAGAATACCAACGTGGATTGAGTCAAGGTGACCACCATCACATTGGAACTTTTAGCTCTGACATGGAACGCGCACAATGCTATGACATGATCCGAAATTTTTTACCTCACATTATTGCTCTTTCGGTGAATTCCCCCATCATTAATAACGCACCAACCGACGTTGTGAAAGTAAAAGATGGGAGATACACTTGTCCAAATTGTATTCGTTCCTTACGATTATATAATAACACTACAATGCTTTCCAGCAATGAAGCTAGTAAATATATTCCCTATTTAGCTACTGGTAGCGAAGAGGATAAAAAATATCTACTACAAGTCCTACAAAAAGCATCCATGGAAGATGCACGATTCCAAGATGTATTTCCTTTCACAGACTGGAATACTATGGAAGTTCGAGTTATGGACGCTCAACTATCCATTTGTCGTCGGATCGGTTTAGGATTATTGGTACAAGCATTATGTTACAAAGCACGTAAGCTTTTAAGTCAGAAACGATGGGTTCCTGATGTGGGTTCAGAAACTTTAACTTTTAATCGAAAAAATGCAATATCTCGCGGTCTTATTGGTTTATTCAAAGGAATTAATATAACTCACGAAGAACTCAATCAATACGATCCAAATTTTGCTGACCTTTATTTAGGTCCTAAGGATCGACCGCATCGCTTTTTATTCCAAAGTGTGCAAGGTATGTTCAAATATATCAAGGAAGAATTAAAGGAACTTGGATTTTTGTACTCTCCGTTTTTAAAGCCTGTTTTACAGAGCGTTTTTGGAAACATTACATATGCGAAACCCCCACTTACTGAAGCAGAATATCAGATTTCCCTGTATGATTTCAAACAGAAAGAAGGACAAGTTCCAAATATCTTACGAGATCTAATCTATTTCACATTAGAATATTCTAAAGATCCGTTGAATAATCCATTAACGGGTGAATTAGCTTTACCCGACGATATGCGATAACTTTCTATATGGTATGAATTATAATGTTGCGAGTGAAAATTGAATCCGATGCAGGTGTTAAATTCAAAGATGTTTTAGTCATTGATGGACACAGCCACATGGGAAAAGATGTTGACGGTGTAGAGAATATGAACCCAATGGCTCCGGGAAGTGGTACCTTTGATTTCTGGGGGCAAGTTCAATCCTTAGTTGAACAGGAATGGGAAAAAACGGGTGAACAGAGATTTATGACTACTATTAAAGGTAAACCAACAGTTCTCTCGTTTGAATTCATTCAACTTCCTTTTTTAAAAAAGATTCTCCAACAATTGGAATTGATTCAGAATCCATCCTATAAGGATATGAATAATCGATTTGCTAGCCAGCAATTGATCGACCAATGTTGTGTATTTCCCTTTCAAGATGTATTTCGGGATAAAATGCCAGAAGCAAGATATCGAGCCTCCAACATAAATATTATGAGGTTTACAACTCGATTTCCATTCAGTTTAAGAATGATAGGATATATGCGTTGTGATCCTATGGAGGGAGAAAAAGCAGTACGAGAAGTCGATTTCGGAGTTCAACTTGGCGCTAGAGGATTAAAATTACATCCTCGATCTGAAGGATGGATAGATCATATCTACGGTCCTGAAGCTATAAAAGTTCTCGTTCGTGCTGCTCAACATCATTTACCCGTTATTTTAGATACTCGAGGAAAGCAATCAATTTTTGACATCGGAAATCTTATTGAGAATACCCGTAATTTTCTTCAAAACAATAATCCTGATTTAGTTCCACATTTGAAAGTAATTATTGCCCATTGTGCTCAAGGAAATGTTGGAGATCATGATGTATACAATACTATCTGCCAACCTAATACATGGGGAGAACTATCAATGTTGCATGGGAAAGGTGCAGAAAATTTCTTTAAGGATTTCCGAAATTGGTATAATTTAACCGGAGTGGAGAAACGCACAGGAAAACGATGGTCAGAGTTCTTAATTTATGGATCTGATTTCCCTTATTTTGGTCCTAAACATGCTTTTGGATTGATCTATTATTTAATGAACAAGGAATTCTTTGATAGCGGAGGAACCCTTGAAGATATGGAAAATATCGTGGGATTAAACCAATTAAAACTTCTTCCAGAATATGGTTCACCCTATATCGAACATAATCCCGTACCAGGTATTTCTAGTGTCATCAATTCTCCGAATTCTACTCAAGATTATGCAACAAACACAGTAGCTAATTTAATTCATAGTGGATTAATGGATATTCAGAAAATTCTCTTCCAATTCGATGGGAATTACTCTAACTACAAAGGAGAAGTACTGCTGGCGACGAAAGCAAAGAGAAAACAGGATCAAATCATTAATCTCGTGCTATTGAATTTAGTAAAAGACAAATTATCGATGATATCAACTTTGTCCCAAAATTCTCACTGGAAAAGATTCGGTTTCAAGTATTTCGATCCCCAAGATAGGGAATTTTTCCATTCCGTGTTCAGTAATGCGCAAAGTGTTACAACTGAACAACAAGCATTTGATGTTATCAAACAAATTTACTAATTTTTGATATTATGATACAAAAATGGAAATTAATTTCCATCTATCACAATGTTTAAATGTGTTTTTAATCATATTTCTCTTTGGGATTGATCATGAAGGCTGGAAAGCTCAAGTTAATTTTTGTTTTGGTGTTTTACTTAACTCTTCTTGTTTTCTTTGCATCACCAATATTTCCGAAAAGTAATATTAGTTTAAACTTGTCTAATTTAAAAACAGCAGATACGCAAGAAAAGATCATTATTAATGGTAACTGGACTGATGCCCAAACAGCAGGAATATGCTCCGGGGATGGAACCCCAGGGAACCCATATACAATTAGAGACAAGGATATTGAAGGAGATGGTGTCGGTAATTGTATTACCATTACGAATGCATATGAATACTTCACGATTGAAAATTGTACGATTCACGGTTCTGGCAATTTATTGGATGATTCAGGAATTTACTTGGTGAATGTGTCGAACGGGATTATTAATAAAAATGGAATAACCGGGAACAGATATGGAATTCTCATTATGAACGCAAGTAACATAAATATTACTTATAATATCATCGGGAATGAGAGAGGTCTCAAATATCGATTTAAGTGTAGCGATATGTGGTTGTATCTAAACTCATTTACAAGTTCCTTCTATGAACTTTATTTTGAAGATGTGAATTCTATCACATTTAATACTCCAACCCAATTCCTGTACACTTACCATGGTCACAACTATACTAATTATCTTGGCAATTATTGGTCAGGTAAACTTGATGAATTTAGAGATGACAACAACGATGGTGTTACGGATGTCCCCGCAATATACACCGGTGGAACTGTTAATTTTACACGGTATGAAGTTCATCATCACGCCTTGATGGAACCTCACATCAATTATATCTTAATTGCACCGTATTTCCCGCCAGAATCCAAAATTCCAGGTTACAATATTTTTGCTTTAGGCGTATTGATAGCATTTACATCCTTGATTCTTTTAAAAAGACACAAAAAATAACTATTAAACTACAATTTGTAATAGTCTTTTTTCTTTTTCTCTTTTGAACCTTTTTTCAAATTTCCAGATTTTCGATGTTTATAGGTTATGTCTGTAAAAAGATAAATTGAATCCTTGTGTGGAATCACTTCTTCATCAAATTTCATCGATATTGTAATTGGATTAGACTCATTTGCTTTTTTCGTAATTTTTACAGATTCTGAACCGACTTTGAGTTGTTTAACTTGTTGATGAAAATAAGTATTAGATTCCGAATTACCTTGCACAATTATTTTTGATTTTTCTTTTACGAAACCATTTGTCAATTCCACAAATCCAATCGGTTTCGTATAGGAACTAATAGTACCAAGTTTAATTAAACGCCAATGAGATAAATTCGTAGGAGAATTATATTGATGATCTGAAGGCTGCATACGTCGGAATAAAAATCCTTGTGTAAATCCGCGATTGTACACTTTTTTCAGCTCGTTTAACCATAATCCTACTTTTTTCTTATAAGTAGATAAGTCCCCTTTCATATATTGATTTAGTGCTTCTCTGTAGATCTTTGTGACCCAATGGACATAATGAGGTTCTCGCATCCTTCCCTCGATTTTTAGTGCTTTTACTCCAGCTTCGATAAGTTCAGGTAAATATTCAATTAAACACAGATCTCTAGAATTCATGAAGCGAATTCCATCGTAGAGATATTCATGGTTTTGGTTATCTATTAC
>JAEOUK010000131.1 GCA_016839385.1 Promethearchaeota archaeon | reverse complement strand
GAAGAGGTCAATCCATTAAACAATAAAATGATCTTCACACCATGGATGTTCGGTGAGCGAGCTCCAGTAGAAGATCATACGATTCGAGCTTCCTTGAACAATATTAGTCTAGATGTTGACAGACGACATATACTTAGAGCAATTTTCGAGGGGGTTGCTTTTAATGCTAAATGGTTGCTTGATGCTATGGAAAACAAAATGAAACAGCGATTGGAGCCCCTCAGTTTTATTGGAGGAGGGGCATCATCTGCTGTATGGTCTCAGATTTTTGCCAATGTTTTAAATCATAAGGTTAAACGAGCAAAATACCCACAAGAATCTAATAGTTTAGGAGCAGCTTTTATCGCTTCAGTGGCTCTGGGAGAAATTTCTTGGAGTGATATACCGAATATTGTGCAATATGCTGAGGAATATACTCCCCAGAAGGAATACTTAGAACATTATAATTCCTTATTTAAGGAATTTACCGGACTTTATGAACGGAATCATAAAATGTATCGAAGATTAAATAAATTCCATGATTAATTCTTCATTTTTTTTCTTTCGTAAATCGATCCAAATCTCGATTTTGATACTTTTCCATTGATTTTTTTATAGCTTTATCCAAAGAGATCTCATAAGAATTCGCGATGCATATAATTGCATAAAGCAAGTCTCCCAACTCCTCTTCAAGAGAATTATAAGGTTCATTATTCTTTTTTAACTTGGTTGAAGTTAAATGCAAGATTTCACGGGATAACTCTCCCATCTCTTCCATTACTGCTACTAACATTCCTAATGGAGACCAATAACCACTGTTTTTTTTAATCCATACATCTACTGCGTGTTGAATTTCATTTAAACTTCGATCCATATTAGAAAAGAGAAGGAGTAAATTATAATGTTATACGTTTCCGTTCTTCGTATTCTTGTTTCTTTCCAATGTTCCAAAGTTCTAATGGGGCATAATAATTCGTGATCTTGGAAATGCGTTTAATAATATGATCTTTGGTTTCAGTTGGAAGACTTTTCTTGAAGTATCCACATTTCGGACAGCTGAAAAAGTCAAAATTGTACGAGAATGCATTTACTCCTTGGTCCAATAATGTTAAAGTAGTGGATTTCAACGTATCCACTTTTTCATTATTTGGCGATTCACTCAACCAGATAGGTAAAGCTGTATTATTTTGGACGATTTTAGAAACCATAGAATGAATTTCACTTCTTTTAGCTATTGGAATATCCAATGCATAATTCGTACTAGCTGAGGGAGTATAATATACTGCTTCAGTCTCTAAGTTTCCATTAATAACTGATTTAGCAAAAGTGGGATAATGGGTGAGATCTAATAGAGCAAAACGATGAGCAGCAAACTCAGCAGGTTCTTCCCAAATGGTAAAAAATTTTTTATAAGTTTCGGAATACTCTTGGCATCGATTGACCATAAATCGGGTAATTTTCAAACCAAATTCAAAAGAACTTTCATCTTCATGAAGATGGTTGTGGGTATGCGCTTTTACCATTTCATCAAGTCCAACATATCCAAAAAGAAGTGCTTGACGATTTAAATCCAACAACATTTGCCCATCAACTGATTCATTACACAGTGGTAAACGCTCTTTTTCAAGTAGAGTTTCAATTATTTTTAATTTTAATAGTAGAATTTCTCTTGATAAATCCATCTGGTTACTAAGTATTTCTATTGCTTTATCGTCATTCCCATTAGAAAGATACGCAATTCGAGGAAGATTGATGGAAATACTTTGTAATCCTCCAAGATTCATATAGTGATGATTCCAGTCAAATAAATCTGGTTGATTTATACTATTGAGATAAGAATTTTTATATTCATTAGAAAAGATGGAACCTAAAAATCCCTCTTGAATCCAAGAATTTTCGCTGTTTATGAATACTGGAGTTCCCATTTTGGCAGTTTCAGTAAATAAATTGAAAGCAATATCCCTATTTTTCAGATCGTGTTTAGAGATTAGTACTTTATGTTTCGGAAAAGCAAATAAGCGATTGCGAGCATCTCCTTGAGTGAAAACTTTGGATAATGCATTGAAGAAAAACAAGTTTTCCTTCTCATAATCTTTATATTTCCCTTGTATCACTCCTTGAGGACCCACAGCATCTACGTTTTTTAAAGCATCAGGAATATGAGGGCTACAGATAATTGATGAGATGGGGACATAGGAACCTCGGGAAAGATATTGTTGATTCAATTCAAACAGGAAAGTTTGAGCCAGTTGGGTTATTTCTGAAAGCGAGAGTTTACTTAGATAAGGAGCGAGTAAAGTATTGAAATAAAGGTAGTTTTGTTCTCCAGAAAATTCGGAATTCACAAAAGCTAACCATTTACAAGCTTGTAATACTGCAACCATTGCATTTTTTGCAGGTCCCGACATAGTGAAGCCAAAATGACCTGTAGGTGGGATTCCATACTTTAAAATCATTCTTAAATCCCATGATTGGGAAAAAGGTCTCATATCGAAATATCGTAATGAATGGATATGAATGTCTCCTGAGAGATGACTACGAGCTTGCGTATTAGAAAGTAGTTTTAAGAGAGTATATTCTGAAGATATTTGCCCTGCAGCCCAACGATGAATGTTTTCTGGAGCATTATATTCCACCGCACGTGGATTATAAGTAGAATGTAGAAGAATTTCATAATCTGCAATAGGCATTCCAATACGAGTATATTTTTTTCGGGCTTCTTCATAATTTAACTCGCTTAATGCGGAACATACTAATTCTCGAATGTGAGGTCCAGAAAGGAACCTAATTCCAGAAGCAATAATTCTTCTAACTACAAGTTCAGTGACTTTTTTAGCATCAACTGGAGCTAATTCTGCTTCCTTTACAATAGATTCGAGAATGCTTTTTGGATTGAATTTTTGAACATCACCTGTACTCATAAAAACTTCTGGTAGCAACTTATAGATATAATCGGAGTTTTCTCTATCTGACATGATCTTACCTAACTCTTTATGATCTTTGTTTGTTATGTGTAAAAATGGAAAAATGTCGGTGATTCAGAACGAATTATTGTTTTCAACCGTCAACTGTCTCCCATTAGCAATACTACATTTTCAAACAAGATATAATAATCTTATGTCAAAGATGAAATAATAGATTAATATCTAAAGAGAGTTCAGAATTTTCTTTACGGAATTAGTTAGTGCTGAAAGTTTCACTTGGGATTGGGTTCCGCTTCCCATATCTTTCAAAGTTATTACTTTCGATTCTAATTCTCGTTGTCCTACGATTAAACAAATAGGTATTCCTAATGAACTAGCTAGACCTAATGAATCACGAATGTTTCTTTCCAGTGAAAAATCGCAATTTATTCCTGAATTTCGAAGTTTCGTGATGATTGGGATGAGATTTTCTGGAGAAAGTTTTACAGGGATTAATAAAACATCAATAGTGGTTTTCTTCTGTGTAAATAATGGATATTTCTCAGGATTTTGAAGTACTTCAGTTAAAATAACGTCTACACCAACCGAAATACCGACAGCGGGATATTCCTTCCCTTTATCTATGAATTTTCCAATAATTTTATCATATCGACCCCCCGCAGCGATCGCACTGGAGATTTGGGATTCCTGGAAAAATGCTTCAAAAACTGGTCCCGTGTAAATTTCTAATCCTCGAGCAAGTTCCGGACGGAATTTCACTTTTCCTGCGATTTTCATATCTTTACAATAGGATAAAATAGTTTTCACTTCGGATAATCCTTCTAAGGCTAATAGATTTGAAAGGTTTTCTTCATAAAATTCGATTTTTTTTGCATTAGAACCTTTAACATCGAGCTTTTCAAAAATTTGCTGACATGATGTAATTCCTATGCCTTTTTCGACTAATTCCTCTTGAACTCCATCCATTCCAATTTTCTTGAGTTTATCAATACTTAGAATTACCTTCGAAGCAAGATCATCACTGAGTATTCCGATTTCTTGGAGAATTCCAAAAAGAAGCTTTCTGCTATTTAATTCGATGTAAATATCAAGTCCGAGTCTAGTGGCTGCTCCTAAAACGATTGCTATACATTCTGCATCATATAGAAGAGATTCAGAACCTACTAAATCTGCATCTAACTGAAAGAATTCCCGATATCTGCCAGCTTTGATGGGACCATCTCGAAATACTTTTCCAAATTCATATCTTTTAAAAGGTAATTTAAGTTCAGGATTCATTCCTACATATCTGCTAAAGGGGACAGTTAAATCGTACCGTAACGCTAATTCTCGATTACCATTATCTCGAAATGTATACATTTCCTTTAATATTTCAGCTCCACCTGCATATTTGGATGCTAAAATGTCTCTATATTCGATAATTGGGGTTTCTAAAGGATTGTATCCATATTTCTCAAATTCTTCTGAAAAAACACGAACAATCATATTTTGGATTAGTTTTTCCTCTACAGACAAATCACGAGTTCCTTTTAAATTTCGAAGGTTTTGAGACATAAAATCACCAGATTGGATAGTCTGATAGAAGATTACCATTGATATGCAGACAGAACAAATACTGCAACAATGGTTACAATCGCCATGGATATATAAAATGATGTGAATAATGTTTTCTTTCTGGCAGGAGTTGCTTCAATTTGATAACTTAAACCAAAACTTAGTCCTGTTCCGATCATAGTAATCAATGCAATGACCATAGAATAGACTCCAATTTCTGAGAATAACCCATTACCACTTGCAAGGCCTTTTATTAAAATGTATACAATATCAATAACTAGTAATGCTAGGAAAAACCAAGCTTGGAATTGCATGATTCGTAAAAATCGATTTGGTTCTTCTTCCGGAGTTTTAGGACTTTTTGTTGCCATGAATTTTCGACTTTGTTATTATGATTTTAAATTTAAAATTGCCCGTGCAAGATCACCATCAGCATCCTGGAGTGCTTTTTCCGCTTCTTTTTCACTTACTCCTGCTTGGGCTGCAACAATTGCAATGTCTTCTTTACGAATTTCTCCAAGACTAGAGGATTCTTCCTCATACTCTTCTTCATATTCTTCGTAATCCTCTTCTTCATTATATTCTTCCTCATAGGAGGAGGGTTCTTGTTCAACCGCATCCCCCAATACTTGATGTACAGTCATTCCCTGTTGGGTTAATTTAATTACTTGAGGATTCTCGATAACAATATCTTTATCTGGACATTGGATAATTACGCGAGTTGCATCAATTTGATCCATACCTTCGATGCCTTGCTTGGCCATTTGTCGACGCATAGCTCGAGAAGAGGAAGCTGCTGACTTTGTTGAAGGCTTTACCTTCTCCAATTTTTGCTTCTTCTTATCCAACAATTCCTTAGGCAGTTTTGGCATGATCTCGTAAGAAAATATTGAGTACAATAAAACCATTTTGGTAGCTTTAACTGATCTTTGGAATTCCTTTTCGAACAGCAACAGCTTGACCGACGGAAAGTCCCGCGTAAGAAGGAGGTATGGACAATTTTCCCACCGCTAGGAGTTTATCTTGTTCGTTAACTACCAACACTTCACTTCCAATCCTAAGATTTTCATCAATTAGCTTAACATGATGAGAAAATACGGATTTTCCTTCCCTGATAAATTCCTCGACTTCAGAGATCACAATTACTCGATGAAAGGGACTGGATGAATGTGAGTGAAGATATTTAGCTCCAGAAACTGAAAGAGTGAACATTCCTGTTGTAGGTTTATAAGACAGAAACCGTTTTTTATCCAGATAGATATACTTCATGTTTCCCGTAGCATGTGAGAAATCGATTGTGATGTTACTTTCAGTTAAAACCCCATCAAATACGTCAGTTTCAAATTGAAATCGAAGTATTGCTAAAATTTTCTTTAATATTCTTTCTTTAGACTTGTTTATATCAAGATCCAGACGATTTGAGGGAATAGGCATAAAAATCTCTTCAATCACGCGGTTCATATTCAGGGCGATAGGGGTAAAACACTTCAATTAATTCGGTATCTTCTAGTAAAGTTGCACCATGAGGTTCATTTTTATCAAAAACATAACTATCTCCCGCTTTTGCTACAAATTCATGTTCGAGAATTTCTGACAAAAACTTCACTTTACCCTTTATTACATAACCAATTTGTACATTCTCATGATTATGAAGAGGTATCTCTGAACCTTTTTCAAATCGGAAAAAACAAAGCATGGTTTCTTCATTATAAGATAAAGTTTGTCGAAAAACCCCTGGTAGTGCTTTAAAAGGTTTGATATTGTCTTTTGATACTGGATTTTTTGTCCTGAATTTTTCTTTCATATATAGAATATTGTATGAATCTAAAAAAAGAGTGTGAAATAATTTAGGAGTATAGATTTGTTGGTACTTTTTTCTTAGAAAGCACTTTTTCTAGAGCAGCTTCAAAATCATTCATGGTGATAATTGTTTTCTTCTCACGAATTGCCATCATCCCTGCTTCAATACAAATCGCATTAATTTCTGCTCCTGTGGCATCTTCAGTCTTCTGAACGAGTTGATTGAAGTTCACATCCTTATCCATTTTAAGGTTTTTGGAATGAATTTCGAATATTTTTAATCGATCTTCCTCCTTTGGTAGTGGAAACTTGATCATTCTGTCAAATCTACCAGGACGTAACAATGCAGGATCTAAAATATCAAATCTATTGGTTGCTGCAATAATTCTTACATCACCACGATCATCAAATCCATCTAATTCAGAAAGAAGTTGCATCAGAGTTCTTTGAACTTCTCTATCTCCCGAGGTCGCAACTTGCAACCGTTGACTTCCAATTGCATCCAACTCATCAATAAAGATTATGGATGGAGCTTTTTTACGAGCTAGCTGAAAAATCTCCCTTACAAGTCGGGCACCTTCACCAATAAACTTCTGAACTAATTCAGAACCAATAATTCGGATGAATTTAGCCTTAGTGGCATGAGCTACTGCCTTTGCAGTTAAGGTCTTTCCTGTTCCGGGTTCTCCATATAATAATACTCCTTTTGGAGGTTTCACACCTACGCTCTCAAATAACTCAGGATATAATAAGGGGAGTTCTACCGTTTCTTTTACCTCTTGGAGTTGTTCATCTAATCCTCCAATATCGTCATAAGTAACATCTGGGACCATATCGGCTAATTCCATCCCTTGTACAAGAGGATCTGTGCTTTCCGGCATTATTTCCATCACAGCAAAGTTCCGTTGATTGAGAGCAACTCGCATACCTGGTTCCAGATCCTTGGTTCCAATTTTGCGAGACACATTCACTACAAACAAGGGACCTGTACTACTTTTGACAACTACACGATTATCTTCTAGAATATCAGTTACAGTTGCTCCGATCAACGGGGGTTGCCGTAATCGGTCTAATTCATTTCTTAGTGTGTGTAATTCTTTATCCAACCGTAATCTCTCTGTCTCTAAAAGCTGTTTTTCCGTTTCCAAAGATCGTAATCTTCGTTCTAAGTGCCGAGTATATGTGATCAGATAATTATCATTCTGTCTTTTTTCCTCATCCTCAGCACTTTCACGGTTTTTTTTCAGCGTGCTCATTTTTTCATCTTCGGTTACTGATTTTTTTTTGTCTTCTATATTGGATGTGCAAATTTCAGCCTTATAATTTTATTTTTTGTGAATATTTTGGAAATTTTTTAACAATAATACCCTAATTTGAAAAGGAAAAGATTGCCTTTTATCTTTTCGTCATTTTTTTTAAAAAAAGATCGGAGAATTGCAAGATGAGGGATTTGCTTTAGGCGAAAATTACTTAAAAAATCGAAGCCTAAATTAAAATCATATAGTAGGAGCGATTAAAAATGTTCCAATGTGAATTGTGTGGAGAGCCCACAGATCAGAAGATATTTAGAACAATTGAAGGAGTAAAAATGCTTGTATGCAGGAACTGTATGATGATGGGAGAAAAACCTCAATATGAAAAGAACAGCCCACCAACTCCTCAAAAGACTCCGAAATACTACTTGGAAAAACCAGATTATCCACCTCGTAAAAGAGCATCAGAAATTAAGAAGTCGAAATCTGCACCTCGAGGTCCAAAAAATGTATCGGTAGACCGCCTAGAATTAGTAGAAAATTATCGCAACATACTAAAGAAAATTCGCAGAGACCATGATCTGGATCAAGGTGATTTTGCAAATAGTGTAGGGATCACTCATACAAGCTATAAGCATATTGAATCAGGTAGGTTGGAGCTTACTATACAAGAAGCTCGTAGAATCGAAAAGAAATATGATGTTGTCTTAACCGAGTTCATTGCTGACCAAGAAGAAGATGAATATGATCAATATTTGCGAGGAAGGACATCAGACGCAACGCTTGGAGATGTATATGTCAAACGGAAAAAATAAACTCGCAATTTTAATTCACGCAAAACACCCCTCCTTGCCAAATTATGATGTAAAAGAGTTTGAAGGGCTTGCAAAAGCAGCAGGTTATTCAATTATCCATTATTATTCACAAAATTTGAAGAAGGTTAACTCTAAATTTTTAATCGGAATTGGTAAATTGGAAGAAATAATTCAGAACCAATCCAAGGATTTTGCTGAGAATGTAAGTATATTTCATTCAAAAATCGAAAAACGTCGTGAAGAGGATCTTGTTTACCTATTTATGAACCGTTTAAAACCAAATCAAATTCGTAATTTATCCGGTGCGCTCAGAACCAAGGTGATAGATAGAGATCTCTTAATTTTAGAGATATTTGAAGCACACGCAACAACAAGAGAGGCAAAAATTCAGATAAAACTTGCTCGCCTATATTTAGAAGCATCTCGAAAACAAAAAGAATTATCAGCTAAATTAGTTACAGAACGCCAAGGAAGGGACTTCATGGGGAAAGGATATGGAGCGTTTGAAGCATATCGAAGATCTTTTCGTGAACAAAGACGAACTCTTATTCAAGAATTAGAATCCATACGAAAACAGCGTGAATTACGAAGAAAAGCAAGGAGTGATACCTATAATATTTCAATTGTAGGATATACAAACGCAGGTAAAACTACATTACTTAACACGATGAAAGGATTGGAACTGGAAACGAAAGATAGCCCGTTTACCACTGTTTCTACAACTACACGTAATTTCACCGTTAATGGAGATGAAATGACCGTATCGGATTCCGTTGGATTTGTGTTTGATATTCCTCACGAAATCATTGAAGCATTTCTTTCCTCTCTTGAAGAAGTAACCTTTTCTGATTGTATAATATTAGTAATAGATATTTCAGATTCGATTCAAGAGCTGTTTCAAAAATTACAAACGACATTTGAAATACTAGTCAAGATTGGTGCATTTAACATACCTGTTTTATATTTCTTTAATAAAATCGATAAGTTTGATCCAGAAGAATTTACCCAAAGAAAAGAGAGAGTATTGGAGATATTACCAGAAAACTCCGTAGTCCATTTTGGTTCTGCATTAGACAACAGAACAATCACGGAAATATCTCATAAGTTATATGAGATAAAAAACTCACTTACTACAAGCACCCGTGTCTTATCCCAAGAAATTTTATCCGAAATGATGGAAAAGATTAACATTTCGTAACAGTTTTTTGTATAATTAGGATTATTTTTAGATATTTTATGCTTAATTGCGAATTTATTAGATTTCAACTATTGAATTACTAAGTCTAGAAAATTATAATGAAGTATTCCTACATCATACCTGAATTTTTGCATATTGACGTGCAATTCTTTTTACATTAATTTTGCGTTTTCGTGGAATACCTTGATAGACTTTCAAGATTTTGTATAATAGATAGTAACCTAAGGATTCAACACCAATTGCGATGCAATTAATCCAGAAATCAGATAAGGCAAGAGCAATTAACGCTCCAATAAGTGTCAAAATCGTTAAGAAAACCACTGCTAAAGTACTATCACGTTTTACAACGAGATCGAGAGAGGCTAAAATTTTTGTTTCTATCCCCAGATATATTCGGTTCACGATTAAAGCCATAAAGAAAGCCCATCCTGTCATTATTGCGGGAGAAACACCAAGAAGTATAAATGGATAATATGTAAGAGTAAACGCAATTGTACCTGATAAAACATGTCCAATTGCAATAAAGTCCAAGGTTGCTAATTCTGAATATTCTGGTTCATTTATTGACATTTTATTCCCTCCTAGATTATGAAGAAGCATGATTTTTTAGGATTTTAGGGTTCCATCTATTAGTATTTTAAATCGGTACCGCCCAAGCGTGTTTTCTTCGCTTTCTATTTTTGTTTTTGACCACAACCAGAGTGGGTTGATTCAAGTAAGATAAATCGAGAGGTTCATCCTCTGGTTCACAAAATTCAACTACGTCCTCATCCAAATAGAAAATTTCTTCCTTTTTCTGGGAATCATTTTTCTTTTTTGTGTTCAATCCATGCCACTCCTTCATATACGTTAATATTATATATGTAAGATTTTTGATATTGCTTTATCTACTTCATATAATATAAGTAAAAGTGACAATATAAATGCAACCTCATCATTTTTTATGTTTTTTCCCAAATTTCTTTAAAATTCAACACTTTATATACAAAATTAGAAGAATCTTTGTTTGTATAATAGTTCGTCTAGCTAATTAGCACTGTATCAAATTATTGATAGGTGATTATCAAAAAATAAAAGTCTCCAAATCTTTTTAGATCATGTGATCCCAGAAAAATTTCGCAAGATAAAACGCGAAGAAAAAAAGGAAAAAAAAGGGGAAAAAGATAAGGAATTAAAACATCTTAACTGGCTCCAGCAGCGAATTTTAGAACTATTATGGGAACAAAAAGATCTATACGGTCAAGAAATAGCTGAGATTCTCTCCTATGAAAATAAAGAGGAGGAAAAAATACGCTCTGGTCAATTATATCCTGCTTTGCGTAAATTAGAGAAAGGTAATTTTGTAAAATCAGAAGAAAGAAAAATCGAGAATATTAAACATGTGATATACTCCATCACAAGGAAGGGAGAAAATGAGATTGGAAAAGGATTGTCAGGGTTTTTCCATTTGATGGAAGTGATGATTAGTAAAAATTTAGATTATATATTAGAGGAACTGAATCAAAAAGTAGAGTTCTCAGACAAGTTTTGTGTAGATTTATCTAATCGATTGTTGGATCCGGTTACTTTAAAACTAGCAGATTATGCAAAACCAGATGGACGGTATATCATTCGGAAAGACAGTTATTTCAATGCAGAACTCTCAGACCTATTGGAAAAACGTATTATGACTTTTAATCATCAACATGTCATCTCTGTAAAAGATAAAACCGAAATTTCCAAGAGAAATGTGGATGTCACTATAGCTGTTTTTACACTACATGAGGCAGACTCAGGTTGGATTTTACCCAAAATGAAAGAGATTCTGCGTTCTGATGGATATGGGGTAATTATTGATCTAGTGAGTTTAGATGGGCATATTATCGAAAAAATAGTGACAGCTAACCTATCCAATCATGTAGATGGAATTGGTATCAATGTTGCTAAAACCAAGGAAACTCTCAGTCAACTGGGATTTAGAGTTATAGATGAAAGCGAAACGAATGGAATTGTAACATTGATTTTTCAACCAAATTAATTTATAAAATCATAAATTCGGAATCATCTTTTTACTTTGTATAATGAATGTTACCATTCGAGAAGCAAGAATAGAAGATTCCAGAGGAATTGCTTTGGTACAT
>JAEOUK010000130.1 GCA_016839385.1 Promethearchaeota archaeon | reverse complement strand
ATCGTGTTATATCTTTTTTTTAATGAGGACAGATTTTTTTTATGGAATTTGCCTTTTTTGCATTTTTGTAAGAAATACGATATATGCACTTTAAATTGAAGTGTTTGGATCTGCACTTTTGGCAAGCTATCTGTAATCAACCCCCCCCCTTTTTTCAATCAACACATAGCAGCAATCAATGCCACGAAGTGGCATATAACCATTTGAAATAATATCTTATCTTCTAAATAATTCCCCAATTGTGTCTTGACAAGTGGATATTTGATGATACAATCTAGCTCAATTTATTAATTCTATTCATTTTATGAACCTGAATTGAGATTATAATCCCCAATAGTATTAAAAATAACCTGATTTCGTATAATTAGTTCTTTCCAGAGTCAAATAATTTAACAACCGTATTTAAATATATTAAAAATATTAAACAATTTATTTTTTCCAAATTGAACCGAAAAACTATAGTAAATATTATGATGCTCAACAATATGATTAAACACAGATTTATACTTTTTTTGATTATATTATTCTGTAATTTTATTTGTATAGCCTATGCGGGTGAATGGGCTACAACAATGATTGGAAATCCAACAGAATATAAAGCCGTAAGTTCCTCTATGGGCATTGATAATTACGGTAAACTTCATATTAGCTATCATGATACTCGAAATAGTAACCTTAGATATGCTACAAATGCTGAGGGTGTTTGGAAGACGGTTGTTTTAGATGATGGTCGGTATCCATCTCTTGCGATTCAATCAAACGGTAAAGTACACATAAGTTACTACGCCCAAACCACGGGGAATGACCTTAATTATGCGACTAATGTTTCCGGATCCTGGGTTGTAAAAGTTGTTGATAGTGATGGTGACGTAGGTAAAAGCTCTGGCATTGCATTAGACTCACTCGGCAATGCACATATCTGTTACATTGATTCGACTAATAATTTGGTAAAGTACGCCACAAACGCTTCAGGGGTTTGGGAAATAATTGTAATCGATAATGGAAGTTCAGCTGGATCTATTGTTATTGACTCGTCAGACAATATTCATGTCGTCTATAATGATGGCTCTTTTTTAAAGTATGCAATATACACAGATAATAGTTGGAAAACATCAGCTTTAAATGTTACAGGTTCATCACCTTCAATTACAGTCGATTCATCCAATCATTTACACATGAGCTACTCTATCAACTCCACTCTTAATTATGCAACAAATGTATCTGGATTCTGGGAAAGTGAAAACGTTACAGGGTCTGGATCATATGTGTTTTCAGGGTCTGGATCAATTGCACTGGACTCCTCGGACAATCCCCATATTTGTTATTATAATTATCAAGATTATTCGCTTAAATATGCGACAAACCAATCTGGAGCTTGGCAAATTACAACAATTGATCCTTATGAGGCTATTCCTGATCATATAGCGGGAGAATATCTTCGTGCAGGACGATGGTGCCGTATTGCTGTTGATTCTGATGATAGTGTACATATTACCTATGAGGGATCAATTGATGCAACAACGCTTACCCTTAGATATGCTACCAACAAAATACCATTATACAATTTATCAGGAGAATGGAACTATTCAACCAAAGATAATTGGTCGCCATGGTGTGATCCCGGAGAAAATTCCGTTGGGACTTTTACTTTAGAGCAGAATGGAAATGATGTCAAAGCTACTGTTGCTAACATAACTGCGGCACCTATTACATTCCAAGGAAAAGCCGCGGGTTCAATCTATGAAGTTCTTGCAACATTTCCTGAAGATAATGGTGAAACTACTATGATATTTAGTTTTATGGCCACATCTACCTCAAATGCTACCGGTCCTCAGATATGGATATATCGTGAGCCTCCAACCTATTGTTAGGGTGGATCTTTTATTGAATACGTACGATCTTCTAGTGGGGGCGGTGGAGCCGATGCGGGCAGTACCAGCGGCGATAGCGGTGGCGGCGGAGGCTGCTTCATCGCTACTGCGGCTTACGGCTCTCCTACACAGTTCCAAGTCCAAATTCTGCGTGATTTTCGAGACCGATTTCTGATTCACAACTTAGTGGGTAAGGGTTTTATAAGATTTTATTATACCTATTCGCCGCTTATGGCCGATTTTATTTCAAAACATGACAGTCTGAGAGCGATGGTTCGTATAAGTTTGTTACCAGTTGTGGGTGTCAGTTGGGTTGCTTTGAAGATAGGCGCGCTATCAACAGTGGCATTATTGCTTCTTTTAATTTACTGTTTTGTAGGATTTGTCTGGTATAGATGGAGATATAAAGAATAATCAACAGGCAACAACTAAAATTATAGACCCATAAAGGCATTATTCAACGATGCAAACTGTTCCATAAAACTATATATTTTATCCTTTGGAAATTGGAGGCCACTATGAATAACTATAAGTTTGCTCGAATGCTCAAACGACCTTCAACTGTCTTTTTTCTATTGTTAACCCTTCTTATTTTCTTATCAAGCTGTGCAACTGGTCCTAGCTTCCGTGAGGTACAGTCCATTCCAGAAGGAAAATCAATAGCATATTTTTACAGACCAGCTAGTTTTTACGGAAGTGCACGTTCTCCATCAATATTTGACAATGGCGCCCTAATTCTTGATGGTTTGACAAATGGAGGATACTGGGTTTATGCCGTATCTCCGGGAAAGCATATTTTCTCAACCAAGGCAGCTATTCTTGATGGGACACAAGTGACTATTAATAGTGAAGCTCCAGGTGAAGTTTATTACATAAGAATGGATATATTAGCGGGTGCCTTCGTGTCAGACGCGAAATTTTTTCGAGTTTATCCTGAACAAGGACAGCAAGAAATTGTCCAGTGTAAACTTATAGAATAAAATGATATTTTTTCAGTATCATTACTTTACCACAGAAAATCCCGTATTTGACACCACAAAACATAAATTAGGATCGTAACTTTCTCTTAGGAGTGAGGTTCAAATTTTAAAGCATCTGCTATTAAAATATACATATCAGTGCCTTGAAATTATTATGGTATTGTTTTTTAAAAAGGGAAATTCTTTTTACGGGAGTTGCCCTTTTTGATTTTTTTATGAATTTTATGACATATGCAATAAGCAAAAAATGGCATCAAGTTGTTCTTTTGGCACCATATTGATTTCGGTTAGAAATCTTCAAAATATGTTAGGTGGAAAATGAAGAATTTATCAAAAGAATTAATCGTAGCAGTATTGTTTTTTTCTTTATATGGATGCGCATTCACTACAGACAACGTACGGATTAATCATTTGCCTCCAAATTATTCTATTTCTATAAATTCAGATAAAACTATTATGCTTGATAAGTTAAAGGATGTAAGAGGAGTAGATCCAAAACTAATAGCCTATAAAGGAACGATGGGCAGAACTTCTGGAGCATATATTAATGATATAGAAATTTCCGAACTACTAACAAACTTAATAAGGGACTTGTTAGACAACTTAGGATGTCAGATAGTTGACAATGACGGATATTTAACCTTACAGGGCGAAATAACCAAATTTGATTCGTATGTTATTGTCGGCTTTTGGAGTGGGCAAATAGAGGCAGCAATTCAATTAAACTTAAAGCTTGTTAACACTAAAAGTAATGATATTATTTGGAATGAGATAATTGACGGTCATGCGAAAAAGGATGGCATTCAACTGGATCATTGGAATAATCGAGAAGAAGCTTTAGGGAAAGCTCTTGATGATTTACTGCAGAATATTGCTAATTCAAAATCTTTACTATCTGCAATTAATAAGAACTAAGGGATTTGAGAATCCAGAAATTACTCAAATGAACATGAAAATTAAAAACGGGAAGATCACTTTCTACCGGTCCAAGGTAATCGTTCCATTCAAATACGAATTATCAAACCAAAACCTTCGATATCTGCTATGGAGCACCGGGATTGAACGATTAAAATATTCTGTTTCGTAAATTGATATCTGAAAAAAGAACAAAATTCAGATCACTTATGGTGAGCTCAGGATTTTCGAATTTTTTAAAGCCTGCACTAACTCCAAGTAT
>JAEOUK010000129.1 GCA_016839385.1 Promethearchaeota archaeon | reverse complement strand
TCAGTGTCTTTACCGACTACATTCATAATTTCATTTGTAATTCCTGCAGCTTGAATATAACTTATATCTTGTTCTGCAACTGCGACTGCATTGAACTGATTGGCAAGAGAAACCGCAACTAAATAAGATTCATCTACGTGTTTGTAATTTAATGTGTCTGCAGAAGTAACACTACCGCTAGGTGGGGCACCAGCAGTATCATTTCTATAAACAATATATCCATCTACTTGGTCAGCAAATTGCGCTATTAAAGCCCACGGATCAGAAACAGTATTGTTGACTGGAATTCCTTCATCCTCAATTAGGGATTCCCATGCTTTATAATAACCATTATCCGAAATATAGATACTGGTCCCATTTTCCCTACGAGCAAGCAATCCTTGAAGTGTTAAGAGGGTAACTAGTGATTCACCTTCACAATCCTCTTGATTGATGGAGTATAATTCTATAGGACGAGCTGGTAAAGGAAAATATCGTCCCTCAGCTTCTCCCTCTTCCAATTGATTAACTGGTTTATCCAAATATACTCCTTGACGTGGGTATATGACATACCACATGATTGGGAAATAAACGGAAATGAAAACCACACCTAATGAAAGTAAAAGAAGGACGATTTTGCCCCATTTCTTCATATTTTCATGTTACATCGATTTTCCTTAAAAATATATTCGTGTCTATAAAATGGAAATTTCCGTAGACATTTCTTTAAAGCTAGTTTTTATATCGTTTTCAAATCCGATGTGGAATTATTTTTTTATACTCCGACGAGTAGTTAGATCTATATTTACGCAAAAAAGAGAACTGATTGTAATGTCGAATTATAAAAAACTACACAAGATGTCTATAAAAAAACCTGAGAAATTCTGGGGAAAAATCGCTGACGAGTTATTTTGGTTCAAAAAACCAGAGAAAATTTTGGATAAGTCAAATCCACCTTTTTACCGTTGGTTTATTGGAGGAAAAACTAACCTATGCTATAATGCGGTGGATCGATGGGCTTTGAAGGATAGTCATAAAGATCGAGCTGCGTATGTCTATGAAAATCCCGTGGATGGTGTGACTAAGAGCATTACATATTCTGAATTATTAGTATATGTTCAGGAAATTGCGGGATTGTTAACAAGACTTGGATTAAAAAAGGGAGATCGAGTCATTTTTTACCTTCCTATGTCAATTGAAGCTTGTGCTGCAGCACTTGCATGTGTTCGCATTGGAGTTATCCATTCCATAATCTTTGCGGGATTTTCCAAGGACGCAATTGCTGTTAGAATTGACGATGCAAAACCTAAACTGATAATATGTGGGGATGCTAGCGAAAGAGCTGGAAAAATTACAGATCTAAAGAAGATTGTTGATGATGCAATTGAAACTGCACAATTCAAAGTCCCCAAAGTTCTAGTTGTAAATTTTGGAATTAAACCCTACACTCCTGTAAAGGGTCGAGATTTAGACTGGGAAAAAGAATTGGAAAAATGTGACCTGAAAAAAGTCGAATGTGCTCATTTAAAAAGTGATGACATAAGTTACATCTTATATACAAGCGGAACTACAGGAAAACCGAAAGGAGCTGTGCGGGATACAGCAGGTTACATGGTAGCGCTTTATTATAGTATCTTCTCGCTATATGGGTGCAAGAAAGATTCTATATACTTCGCTACAAGCGATATTGGCTGGGTTGTGGGTCATTCTTATACAATCTATGCCCCATTAATCGCAGGATTAACCTCAATCGTTTATGATGGTACACCATTACATGGAAAGGGTGGTGTAGAAAATCCAGGTATCTGGTTTGAGACCATGTCTAAACTAAAAACTGATGTAGTATTCAGTAGTCCAACCGCTTTTCGTATGTTAAGAAAATATCCTGAAGAATGGATTACCAAACATGACCTATCAAATTTGAAATATTTGTTTTTGGCGGGAGAACCACTTGATCCGGCTACATATAAATGGGCAAAGCGTGTTCTGGGAGAAACACAAATCATTGACAATTATTGGCAGACAGAAACTGGCTGGCCAGTCCTTTGCAACCCTGTAGGCGAAGATGATATCCCGATTATTCCTGGAAGTCCTACATTTCCAACATGGGGATGGGATTTATTAGTTGTGGATGAGAATGGAAAGGAGGTTAAACATGATATTAAAGGATACCTGGTTGCACGTGGCGCAACACCACCAGGGATGATGATGACGCTTTGGGGTGATGATGAGCGTTTTAAGGAAGCCTATTGGGGCGTTCTTCCCGGCGATTATTACGCTACTGGTGATTATGCGATAAAAGACAAGAATGGCTATTACTTTGTTCTAGGACGCGCAGACGAAGTAATTAAAGTAGCAGCTCATCGATTGGGTACACGAGAAATAGAAGAACTACTGAATAATCACCCTGCAGTCGCAGAAAACATGGTAATCGGCATTGCTGATGAAGTAAAAGGACAAGTACCACTTGTGCTAGTAGTCACCAAGCAAGGTGTAGAATGGAATGATGAAATCAAAAAGGAACTTCGGGAAACCATTCGAAATGGTATTGGACCTATTGCTACACCAAAAGAAATATTATGCGTGAGTCGTTTACCAAAAACTCGTTCAGGAAAAGTTATGCGTCGAATTATAAAATCCATTGCTGAAGGAAAAGAAATAGGGGATATTAGTACAATTGAGGATAGGGCTGCAGTGGAAGAAGTTCGAGACGCAATCCATTCGGTAATAAAATCGAAATAATTGCATCTGATTTCTTTTATTTTTATTTCTAATCAACTTCTATTTTACTAATCAAGAGTCATTCCTTTCTCATTTTGGATAATCATCGTAAGTTTCATAAATTCCCCTTATTTTTTATACATAGAATGAATTCTGACTCGGATAATCCAGATAATCAATCTTCAGACCATACCGACGAAGAATTTGAAAGTCACATAGATGAATATGCAAAACCTCGAGCTCCCAAAGTAAAAATCTCATTTAAAACTCGATTTAAAAATGCATTTACAGGTCTTGATATTAAAACGTGGATCTGGTTTGGTGTGTTTGCTGCTCTCATCCTACTTACTATCGGCTTAACCATCAAACTCGCACAAGATTCTAGTTGGATGTTTGGACTGGTTTTACGATACTTCATCCGACCGATAATAACGCTTGGAGGGTGGGGTATTGTACTTTATTTTGTGTTCATGGCAGTTCAAGGGGTTATAGCTCCCCTACCATCAGAGGTCATGCTGCTTGCTTGCGGTTTACTTTGGGGACTCTGGCTCGGAACCGGTATGGCTATGGCAGGTTTAATACTCACCGCTGTTTTATCCTATGAAATTGGTGTTCGAGGGGGAAAACCTGTCGCAGAGAAATTCATTGGCGATGATCTTTATGTATTTGACTATTATTTGTATAAGTATGGTAATCCTGCACTCCTTATTGCTCGTGCATTTCCAGCGATTCCCTACGATCACATCTCGTTTGCAGCAGGATTTCTTGGTATCAAAAGACGTGATTACTACCTCACTTCCCTGATTGGGTCCATCCCCCGCGCCTTGTTCTTTACTTTCATAGGCTCGAAAATGAATCCCGAAGATCTTCCTATAATTGATATACTTAGTGATTCTGAGCTATTAGACGAGTTCATTAGGACTGGTTCTGCTCAATTCAACATTTTAATGGTTGGAATGGTAGTTATTCTTGTTGTAATGATTCTGATCTATAGATTTTGGCTCTCAAAATATCTCAAGTGGAAACGAGTTCAAACAGAAATTAAAGAACTTGATGAAGAAGGGCACTTGGAAGAATATGGATTCAGTCAACACACTATGGAAGCAATTCTTTCGGGGGAAATCCCGCGGGAAGCCCATGAAATAATGGGATTTTTCATAAAGTCAGATCAAGATGGGAAAATAGATTTGAGTTTAACGATAAAAACGATGAGTGAACTTATACTATCTCGTGTCATTCCGGAGGAAATGGACGACCCCGAAATCCACTATCCTGATGCCCATCCTGACGATAGATTGTGGCTTCGCTTAGCGAAAAATTACCGTTTACTTATAAAAGATGTATTCAAATCTAAAGATGCTGATATGATTGCTCACATGCTGGAAGGTTTGGGGCATTGCTATTTTAAACTCGGTCAAAAAGAAGATGCTGGAAGAATTTTCAAAAAGGCTAAAATAATTTATTATCAAGCGGGGGAGCGAGAAGAAGCGAGAAGAGTTGATAATTTCTTGGAAAAGCATTTTGTAAAAAGCCAAAAAAAAATCAAATGAAAAATTTCATCTAAATTCCGCATTTTTTATTCTATCTTGTCCAAAGACTATTTCCCGATTTTGTAGATCAAGAAATCTATAATAACAATCACCACAAGGTCATTTTAATGAATGTATATGAGCGTATTTGGACAACTTTAAATCACAAAGAGCCAGATCGAGTTCCCACTTTTACACAAAGTGCTGAGTCTGAATTCATCTCAAAATTTAAAACGCAATTTGGACGGGATTCAGGAGCTCCTCTTTTAACAAGGCAATTGAAAGTTGCTAGGCATGCAGGCTTCGATTCCATGTGGATGCATATTGGAGGAGCCATAAATAATCCTCTCTTGAAAAAACCGAGTATCCCGAAAGAACATAAACCGAAAGACAAGAGTGTATCGATATCGCGAGAAGGACACTTATGGAAAAAGAGTTCTGATGGCAGAATTTGGTATGTCGGCGGTTCTTTAAAGACTCCAGAACTAATCGAGATCTGGGCAAAATTCATTAAATCATGTCCTCCATTGCCAAAATGGTATTATAAATTGACCAAATGGTATTGGGATTATGGTATAAAAAAGGAAATTTTACCTATTCCGACATTAGGTGCACCATTTTATTTTTCTTGGGCTGCGATTGGTTTAGAGCGTCTAGCTTATATTATGAGAAAATACCCTAATTCGCTGAAAAAACTAATGGATGCATGGACCACCATTACGGTTAATGATCAAACAAGATTGTTTGAACAAGGAGTCAATATGGTGTTTATTTGCGATGATCATGCTCAAAAAGAGCGACCTATGATTAGTCTAAAGCAATTCGAGGAGTTTGTTTATCCCTATTACAAGCGTCTGGCAGACAATGCGAATAGATACGGCGCAAAATTAATCTTACACACCGATGGAAATATCGAATCAGAAATACCTTTGATAATAAAAGCGGGGATTCACGCGATAGAACCTTTAGAATATGAGGCTGGAATGCGTCTAAAACCTTTAAAAGAAAAACATGGAAATGAAATCGCATTAATCGGTAATGTCCCAGCATCAGATGCACTTAGTGTGGGAACGGTAGAGGATACGATTCGAATCACTAAAGAATGCATTCGAGACGCAGCTGTTGGCGGTGGTTATATTTTGGGGACTGGTGCGGATCTTATTGGATCTATTAAGCCCCAGAATCTCAAAGCAATGCTTAACACTGCAAAAAAATTCGGTAAATATCCGATTTCATTTTGATTTACCATTTTGTGTTTAATTTATTATACTTAAACGTCGATTGAATCAATATTTTAAATCCAAAGGGATTAAATAGATTACAATCCACATAGTTTACAGTTTTAACAATTTACTTACAATACTCACCAGATTAAATGGAGTTTGAATATGTCAAAAAAACAAACTAATTATAAAGTAAATGTCGTTTTAAGTTTCATTATTATAGGAATTTCAGTAACAGGATTTTGTTTTTCTTGTAATAGTCTTATTCTTGATTCTCCTACTAATTCACAATATACATCTCCTGTCACGATACTTAATAATACGGAATTGCAAGCATATTTGTCAGGACAAACGGGTCCAGGGGATTCTTGGGAGACACCATATATAATAGAAAATCTCCAAATTGATGCTGTAGGTTCGGGAGCAGGTTTAAGAATCGAAAACGTAAATCTTCATCTCATCATTCGAAACTCGGAAATTATCAGTTCAGTTTCAGGACCATACACAGGGGGTATTCAATTAGAAAATTGCTCAAATGTACGTATTGAGAACAACGAAGTTTCAGGATTTCATAACGGTGTTTTTGTTATTGAATCTTCTCAGATCGATATTATAGATAACAATGCAAATGACGCAATTGAAGATGGGATTCATGTTGTAGATTCATCACTTTGCATTATTCGGTTAAATGATGCAAGTTCAAATACATGGTATGGAATTACTATTAAAAGATCCACTGATAATATCATCTCAGATAACATTGTTAATGAAAACCTATTTTATGGGATATATTTAGAAGATTCTGATTCTAATGTGATCCGCGGTAATACCATCAAGAATAATATCCTAGACGGAATCTATCTGCTAAGATCAGATGCCAATACCGTTACTCGAAATGTTATTTTAGGAAATGGGGATACTATTCGAGAATCTAATAGCATTGATAATGAAATCGAGAATAATAAGACAAACTATAACTTGGAAATTGTTTTGGGGAGCATTGGTGGAGCTTTAGTCATTGGAACAGGATTGACTGTCTTCTTTATCCTAAGAAAGAAAAAACGAGGATAATCTTCTCCCATTTTTCTAATTTAATAATCAATGAGTTTTCTCTTATTCGTAATATAAAAATAGACTTGATAAATTCGAATTATCACAATAGAGTTTATTCGGTTTCTGGTAAAATCGCTGTATAAAGATTTGAAGTTATGAATTTAATAACGATTCTAGCTGAAATCTATATATGGCACGCCTAGCTGTTTTAGCTGAAAACTTGTATGATGAGAAAGAATTATGGTATCCAACAATTCGATTCCGAGAAGCAGGACATGAAGTTCATATTATTGGATCTGGTACCGCACCCGAATTTAAAGGTAAATCGGGAATGCCTGTAAAACCGGATAAAAACGTGCAAGATGTTCGCACAGAAGATTATGATGCAGTAATAATCCCAGGAGGATTTAGTCCCGATTATATGCGTAGAGTTCCAGAAATGGTGAATTTTGTAAGAGAGCTTGGTAATACGAATAAAATTGTTGCTGCAATTTGTCATGGAGGGTGGATGTTAATTTCTGCGGGATTAGTAAATAGAAAAAAAGTCACCGCGTTTCATTCCATTAGAATTGATCTAGAAAATGCTGGCGCACATTGGATCGACGCTCCAGTTGTAATAGATGGTAATCTCATAACATCACGTAATCCAAATGATTTGCCCGATTTTTGCAAAGCAATCCTTAATCTTCTTAAATAGGATGTCTAAAAGGGGTAAAGTAATGAGTCTAACATCAGCAGAAATTATGGAAATAGGTTTTAATGTCCTCTATTTGGTGTCAATATGGACATTTGTGATTTTAATGTTCCTAAGAAGAAATCAAGTTGAAAATGAAAGCAAACAACAAGTAAATCGTATAATACTAATGTTTTTCTTGTTAGCATTAGGAGATACGGGTCATGTTGGATTCAGAGTTATTGCTTATGCTTTAGGAGGATTAGAATCAAATACATTGTTAGTAGGATTGGGTGCGTTATCTACAGCAATTACTGTTGGATTTTTTTATAAGATAATGCTTGATTTGTGGCGAGTTCAATTTAAAAAACCAATTAGTGCACTTTATATAAGTTTACTAGTAGTTGGCTTTATTCGATTAGGAATTTTCTTCTTTCCACAAAACTCATGGAATTCAGTAACTCCTCCTTTGGAATGGTCTATCTATCGAAACATCCCATTAGTGATTCAAGGCGTTGGTGTTGCGATTCTAATCTTAATTGATGCAAATAAATCCAACAATAAAACCTATCGAAACATTGCAATCTGGATATTTGTTTCCTATGCATTTTACCTTCCCGTTATATTACTAGTGCAAAAAATACCAATGATTGGGATGCTTATGATTCCAAAAACAATTGCATATGTTATTATTGCTATTATTGGGTATAGAGCTTATTTCATAAAATCGAGGAAGGAGTAGGCTATCCTTTCCAAAATCCTTTTTTTTAACCTTAAGAATCTATATTGTATGTTAGAAATTGTGGAATTAGATGATTCCAATGAAAAAGAGTTCTGGTCCTTTATTTTAAGTGATATTCCAAGGTATTTCTTTTTCATTCTTGATTTGAAACAATATCCCGAAAATTGTAAATTTTTAATCGCATTAGAAGATAAAGGAATAATAGTCGGACTTTGTCTTATCTGGAAAAACCATATTGCCCAAATTCGGGGGCAAAATGAAGAGATCATTAAAGCTTTGTTTAATGCTATTCCTGAAGATATTCCCATAGATGAGATAACTTTTGAATATGAATATAAGGATCTGTTGCATGAATTAGTTCCAAATTATAAGAAAGAACTTTCCATGCATCGAATGATTCTGCAAAAAGAAAAAATGATCCCTAAATTTACTTTGGAACATCCATACACACAACGATTATTGTCAGAAGAAGATGCTCCAAAGATTGCAAACCTTATGGTTGAAGCAGATCCAAACTTTTGGGGTCAAATCACCGTTGATAAATTTACCTTCGATGAAAGTCAATATTATACTGGACTTTTTGATGGCGATAAATTAATAAGTTTCACACTTGCATGGATTGATGAGACTGCTGCAATAGTATCTACTGTCGCTACCCATCCAGATTACCAGAATCAAGGGCTAGCGACCTATTTGGTAAATGAGGCCGTGCATATGCTCATGGAAAACACTGAGATTGCGATCATTCACGTACGAACTGATAATCCTCCTGCTATAAAAGTATATAGCAAGGTGGGATATACTATTTATTCGACGTACGCGAATGTTAGATTGAAGTGATTTAATGACAGAAACAACTCTACCATACAAAAAAATTTCTGGCAGTTCCAAGGAAATTGGCTATAAAATCGGGAAGGAATTTAAAGAGAACATTACCGGTATTTTAACTGAATTTTCAGATTTTCAGAAGCATAAACGCCTCTATCCTCAAAAAAAAAATCTTATTAAACAAATGTTTGAGATTTCAAAGAGATTATGCCCTAGGATACTGGATGAAATTGAGGGCATTGCAGATGGAAGTGGATTTGATTTCAATGATATTTTCATTCATAATTGCATGCATATGCCTTATTGGTTAAATTGCTCTACTAGCGTCTTAAAACAGGATGGGCGAATTTTTATAGCTCACAACGAAGATGCCCATCCAATATTGGAAAAGTATGCATACTTTGTTTTTATTAAGCCTGAATATCCCGAATCGATTCCTTTCTTTTCTCACTCGTATCCTGGAATCGTATCAGGTATGTCTTATGGATTTAACTTAGCAGGATTGGTTCAAACATGTAATTCTCTACCTGATCCGATAAAATCAATTGGCATTCCCAGAATGTTTATCGGAAGGACGATTTTTGAGCAAGCACACACAATTGATGAGGGAATTGATATTATTAATAATCTAAATCCTCGTTCAGGAGGAGCCAGTTATACGTTAGCATTGCAATCTCAGCAAAATATAGTAAATGTGGAAACTACTGGAACTGATCACTCTGTAATTCCTATCCGCAGGAACTTTTTCCGTGCAAATCATTATATCTCGAATAAATTCGTCAAATATCCAGCTGCAAGCAAACATACTCTAACTAGACAAGAACGAGGGGATGTAATAACTCCAAAAGTTAAAGAATCAGACGAATTATTGGAAGTAATGTGGGATCCTTCAATCTATTTGACTATGGAAGGAACTAACAATGATTGCCAGACGAACTCCACATTAGTTTTTGAAATAAGCAAGGAAGATATTATTATGAAAAAGTACTCTAATTTCCCGAATCGAGATTTTACTCTCATTAAGTTATCCGATTTACGTAAGAACTAATGATCATTTAACCATGAAATACAAGCAAAAAAATTATTATATTTCTCATTATCCAAACTTGTTTCTCTCTTCATATCGAGAAATCGTTGCATTTGTTCATTCAGAATTTTTTCGTATAATTTCTTGCCAGTTTCAGTTAGTTCTAGTTTAATAATACGTCTATCTTCAGTTGAGGTGGTACGATCCACTAAACTAAGATTAACAAGAGTGTCAATTTTTCTAGTGACAGTGCTTGGTTTTTTATCCAACATCAAGTACTGAATTAATTTCTTCATTGAGCAATCCACTTGGGATCCGATATATAACAAGGATGCTATGCCCGATCCTATTCGTTTG
>JAEOUK010000714.1 GCA_016839385.1 Promethearchaeota archaeon | reverse complement strand
TGTAAACAAAAGGATTCCAAATGTCTATGAGCTGCCAGATTATTTTCTTATAAATTGGTTGTTTATCCTTTTCGTAAACCCAATAAAGGTTAGGTGGATAAAAACGAATTATTTTGATTCCTTTGTACTCCTCAGTTATTACTTTCTTCTTAGGTCCACTCGTAATAATTGTGACATCAAAATCTCTATCATTTAATCCAATAGCAAGAGAAATTACACATTTCGCAGCACCTCCCCCATAGATTTCATCAAATAGATAAGAAATTAGAGCGATCTTCACTAAAGGAATCCTTGGATAAAAAAAATTATAGTTTTGTATTTAATTCTTCTATTAGATTTTCAAATTCATCAACCATCTTTGGCCAGGCAAAATTTCGTACTGTTTCAAATCCACCATTTCTTAACTTATATTGTAATGAATTATCTCCAAGGATATTTGATATTGCATCTGCTAATATTTCAGGAGAGCGTGGAGGCACTATTAAACAATTTCCACCATCAATTGCATATTCTTTTATTCCTTCAGATGCTGCTGCTACAACAGGAGTTCCACATGCCATCGCTTCAAGTGGTGAAAGAGGGCATGCCTCCCACCAGCTTGGGTGTACATAGACATCTGATGATTGATATAACCCCGCAATTTCTTTATCATTATTTGGGTTGATCCCAATATACGGACCGTCTGGTAACTGATAGGGAAATCGAGAAGCGGCTATTACTCTCAAATCCGGGATAGTTCTCTCAAGTAATTTTACTGCCAAAGAAAAGTCCTTCCAACCTTTATAGATTTCATTTGATGGAAAAGCAAGAATGGTTGGAGTTTTACTCATTGGAATTCCATCTTGGGGTTTAAAAACGGATAAATCGATATTAGGTCGAATTACATATACTTGGCGTTTACTAATGTTTCTTACACGTTCAGCAATCCAATTTGCAACCGTTACCTGTTCCATGGGGAAACGATAGCTGATTTCCACCAGTTTTTTCTTTATCCGTGGGAATGTCCTTTCTAATTCCCCAGAAATTATTGGTTCATAACCTTGAATGAAATTTATAGACAGTGATGGAAAACTCAACAATTTCGAAAAAAAAACAGGGAATGATGTCAAGTAATAATTCGCAATTACAACATCACATGATCTTAGAAGAGGCAAGAAAAGCATCATTGTTCTCAGGATGGAACTGATGTCTTCAATCTGCATAATTGGAAAACCAATTGACTTGACGATCACATTTGGATGAATCTTGAAGGTGGTGTTGTTAGAATTACGAGGAACTAATAACTTTACTCGGTAATCACGTTGAACAAGCCTATTAGCGAGTTCAATAAAGATACGTGTCCCACCTCGGTTATCCAAGCCGATTGTTGGAATGATAATCTGCTGATTCAAAATTATATTATTCTTGATTTAACAACAATTTGCTGATAAAGGAAATATTTTTATAACATAAGCATCATATTCATATATATCCATAAATACTTCAAGGTAAAAATGATATGCCATGGAAAACAGATTAGATCATTGGTTTAAATGCCAGGAACTTCAATTCTCCGTCCAACCGAAGTTTTTGTAAAATCCAGTCTTTGATATTTAATATAAATTTATCGTCATATGGTAGATACCAACGAAGCCGCTGGATGTTTTGAAATCCACAATCTGATAACATTCTTTTTAGGGAAAAGCTGTTAAAAAGATAAAGATGCCCTCTTCTTTTCGCCTCCCGCCATTTAGAGCCGGTAATAATTGCATTTAAGCCTTTGCTGTTTGGGGTAGTAAGAAATAGCCACCCACCAGGTAGTAATAAATCCATAAATTCATATAAATAATTCCAGGGAGAGATTAGGTGTTCTATAACATTAAGACCTACAATTCCGTCAAAAATTACAGATTCTATCTCTCCAAGGTCCAGATAAGTATTGCTATGCTTTTCTTTGAGATAATCATAACCATAGGGTTCTACAGAAAAAACTTCCGCACCATCCTGTAGCAATGCAATTGAAAATTCCCCTCTCCCTGCCCCAAAATCCAGAATTCTTAATCCAGTAAAATCATCGATTCCCAAACTCTCCTTTAATCGGAAAAGATACTTATCTGAAAGAATGAATGTCGTGCCTCCAGTTTCATCAACATTCTTTAATGGTTTCGCCCAACTTGTTTGATATAAAGCATTAATAGATTCTTTTTCATGGTCTTGGTTAAGGATTAGGATTCCGCAATTTGTACATTTAGAGTAATTTCCTAACCATTTATCTTTTATTGAATTATTGCAATAAGGACAATTATTCAAATTTATTCCTTATCCAAGAAAATATAATTAATTTTTCTCTGCTGATGTTGAAGTGATGATATTTACTTTGCAGTGGTTGGATATCATTTTTAATAAATGATTATTCAATAATGAAAGAACTGAGTCTATTATTTCAATAATTGATTGAGACGCATCTGACGCCATAAATTAATACCTTCTGCTGGAAGGCGATTCCACCAAAATTTATCTACTCTAAATAATTGTTTTAGAATTTTAATTTTCTCTTTATTCAATGGAGGATACAAAATAATTCTAGCAGCTCTTGATAGAATTTTTTTTTGTAATTTCGAAATTGATTTTGATTCAAACTCATGTTTTTTCCTAAACATAATCCATAATTTTATATAATCATCAGCTATACCGGCTCTTTTATGATTTAATGTTGAATTTATAAGGCTTTCGCCAGCAAAATACCTCACAAGATATTTGTATTCGTTTTTCTTACTTGAGTTTAAAAAGGATGCTTTGGATAAATTACGTCGAGAAATTTCTATATGGTTTCTAATTAATTCGGACTTTGATTTGTGGCTAATACTAACAGGCCTTACACGATAATAAACCAGTGGAATATCAAGATTTTTTGAGTAAGTAACCCATAGGGCTTTACATATAAAATCGTAGTCAACAGCGTTATTGTAAGTTGGATCGTATGCAATCTGATATTTATCAATGATTTCCTTTCGAAACATAATAGAAGAATGGATAAACGGCATAAATAATAAAGACGTCCAATAAATTTCCAAGTGTTCTTTAGGGGTTTCAATCTTACAAATTTTGTGACCAGTTTCCGTAATTGCTACCCCTTGCGATCCAATTAAACCAAAATCAGGGTTTTCTTCAAAGAATTTTACCTGCTTTTCCAATCTTTCTTCGTGTGCTAAGTCATCAGAATCTAATCTGGCAATCAATTCACCTTTCGAAATTTTCATTCCAATATTTGCGGCATT
>JAEOUK010000034.1 GCA_016839385.1 Promethearchaeota archaeon | reverse complement strand
TTTGCGTCTAAATTTCCTTCTATTGAAAATGGGATTTTATACCATTTTCCTTTATTCAGATCTGCCCTAAAGATATTGAATCCTAGTGTCTTTCCATTAAGTTGGGTTGGATCAATAACAAGTGCGATAGATTTGTCCCAGAATTTTTGATATCGAGCTTGAGTTCCCATGTCTTCCTGACTTAGAAAGAGACCATATGATGGATGTGAATGATACCAACCACAAATAAACTGTCCTTTGGAATTTAAGTCAGAGTATGCTTTGTAAAAATTTTTATAGTCCTTAATCTCAGCATAGACAGCATTTCCATGGCCCATAGGATATGCATCCTCTAAATAAAGAATATCGTCTTTTTCATCATATTTCCCTGCCAATAATCCAATAACTTCTACCCAATATTGCTTTGGGACATTAGAATTTGCATATTTAATCGCATGAGACACAATTTTCATAATAGGTTTAATATTTAGATGAACCTTTTCCTTATGCTTTTTTTCTTTCACGGGCTCTGCTTTCGAGGGGGATGCGGGACCTTTATCTAATGGTATTGATTCGTGCTTATCATGAATGATTTCGTCCTGAATTGTTTCCTTCTCTTCATCTTTTAATTCCTGATAAATTTCTTGCAGGACTTCTTTCTTAATTTCATTCCGTAATTTATTCAACATCTCGGTTTTCAATTTTTTTTTCAGGTCTGCTATATCTGTGGGTTCTTCATCACTCATTTAAATCTCTCCTCTACTACCATTTCTTTGTTGCATATTTTTTTACGAGATTTTTCACTTTCTTGTCAAATTTCTTTTGATTTTCCATCATTTCTAAAGCAGCTTTCTTGTTAAATACATCTGTGGGATTAATAAAAGATCCACTGGTATTCAGCATCGCGATTATTGCTTGAATGACAGTAACTGATGTTTTGGAAGGACTCCATCCACCTTTTTTTCCAATGTAATTTGGATCAACTAATGCTAAACAGATATTTCTCTGACCAGGATATTCTGATGGTTTAGGCCAGAAATTTGGGTGCCAAATTGGAGTATGCAGCCGAACGAAAGGAGGTTGACTTGGATAATCTCGCGGAAATCGCATCTCCAATTTGAAAAGTCCTCCTTGATAAGCACTACCTTTAGGTCCTTGTATTAATATCTTCAAATGATCGATACTTTTATTGCTAGAATCAAATGCTTTTAACTGCTTTATGATTCCTTCCTTATACAATTTCTTCAATCGAGCGTATTCTTGTGCTACTCGTTTTTGTCTAAGAGACATTTTTACATCTTCTTCTGTGTTTAGTTAGTTATTAGTCATTGATTTTTGTTCTTTGTTCTCTTTGAATATTCGAACTGTGACGTATATGTTTCCTTCTTCATAACCCGAAACGGTTACAAGGGATAATGAATGTAATTTATTTTCAATAACGTTTTTTTCCAAATCTAATTCTCGAATAGTATTAAAATCAGGAACGGTAAGAATAGGTTCCATATCAGGATCTAATTGATATCCTTTCATTTTCAACCCATCAATTATGGTTTGCAAGCTTTGATTTTTTCTTAAATGAAATTCTTCTCGTATAACTGAATTTCCACATTGTGTGCAGTTTGTATTACGGGGTTTATCTAAATGATAGAACCTGGTTGTCATTCCGTTATAGATGATATACTTTTTAGTGGGAGTTCCCAATTGCTTATTTCCTTTCAAATAATTCAGAATTTTTACGGTTTCGTGAGATTGGATACTAGCAATAACAGCATTGATTGTAATTAATCCTGGTTCATGATGGTCAATTACTTGAATGATTTCCTTTTCATAGAATAAAGGCTTGAAATCATATTTTTCTGCTAACTCATTAGCATGTTTCTGTAAGAACTTCACTTCTTTTAGATTATGAGCATTCGGAGGGTTGGAATTCACTTCTTCAAATTTCATCATCGCTTTAAATAGGCAATGAATCCGCTTTCGGGGAACTCCAACTACGGTGCAAGCGGCCATTTCATCACTTTCAGTAGATGATACGGGATAACATTCAAAACACGCATTATCTTTTGGAAAAATCGTATAGACGTGACCATGGTATCCATTTACCCCACCATCAATGAATGGTTTATTAAATCGGATAGCCTGTGTATTCAAATTGACTCGAGCTTGCATTGAATCCAATCCTCCAATAATTACGTCTGCTTTTTTGAACAAAACAGGCGGTAGTTGTTCGAGAGAAGTATGATACCCTCTAATCGTGATATTAGGATTAATTTTTTTTAGCATATCTACTGCTGCATGTGCTTTCGGTCGAGCTACATCCGAACCAATAAACAACATCTGTCGATTCAGATTTGAATGTTCTATTATATCCAAATCGACCAGATCGATGTGCCCAACCCCAACCATGGTGAGATTTTTTGCAATCTCACAACCAAGTCCTCCAACCCCAGCAATCAGTACCCTCGATGACTTTAGGATTCCTTGGTTCCATCCATGTAAGCGGAATTGTCTATCATAAAGCTCACGTTCCTCTTCTGAAAGATCTTTTGAGAAAAAATCTGATTCTGTCATGCCTTGTAACTCGTCAAATTAAAAATTATTAATAGTTTAAAGTATAAAAGGGAGAAAAGAAAAATTATAACTTCCCTGCTGTACTAGCTGGGATCAAAAGGACGGTATCTCCATCTTTTATGGGGTAATCCTTTAAGTAGTCTCCATCATCCATAGTTATTCCACCATGGCTTAAGTGGAAATCACTTGGATCGACTCCAAAGATTGAACCAACGGTTCTCTTAATATCTCCGACTGTATTACCAGTGTTAACTAATAATTTCTGTTTCTTTTCCCCAGGTCCGATCGTTGACATTAAGAAAATGGACAAATCGTCTCCTGCTACTCGCGGAGCAGGAGTTTTGGAAGCAATTTTCTCAGGTGTTTTGGATTCTACTTTTTCTTCCTCCAAATCTTCATCTAAATCTAGATCTTCATCAAATTTGTCTGACATTTTTTTTCACTTTAATATTTTTTTTGAAAAAATATAGCTAAATCACTAAGTAAGGATATAAAAATTTATGTAGAAATCATTAAATTTTATTTTTTGGAGAGCTGAATTGAATAATTTTTTGAAGCCTAATTTTGTATTTTTAGTATGGGTCGTAGACAAATCAAATCAAAAACTCCTGATAATATCACATCTAAAACTCCCGATAAGTATCCTACTGTCGATCCAAATGAAATCCGAAGAGAAAGAGAGAAATTAGAAGGAGAACGGAATAAACTAGAAGCAGAACGGAAAGAATGGGAGAAAATTCTGAAAAAAATGGAAAGATACCCGCGTTCTGTAGAAGAATTCGAACGAGAGCAACGCAAAATGCAACAAGAACTTAAGAATCTCCAAAAAGAGCGAGATAAACTACAGAGTGAGATTGCATGGTTAGAAAAACAGAAAAAAGGACTTGAATCTGAGAAAGAACGGTTAGATCGACGAGAAGATGCGATAAATAAATCAGCGAGGGATCTACGAAAAGAACAGAAAGATTTTAACGATAAAAAACGACGAGAAGAAGATCACTTGAATAAAAAACGAAAAGAAACAGAAGACAAACTTAAGCGGGAAGAGGAAAAATCAAATAGAAAGCGAAGAGACGCAGAAGAAAAAGCTAACCAAGCAGAAAAAGAATATTATAAATATAAAAAAGCGATTCCGGATCTGGAACGTAAAGAACGTCAATTACAGGATAAAATCGAGGATCAGGAACGAGAATATAATGAACTTAAACGAATCAACGAACGATTAAAAGATGATAATAAGCAAATTGAAGCAGAAAAAAGAGTAATTGAGGACGAAAAACAACAGCTGAGGAAGGAACGTTCTCGACTAGATGATGAGCAAAAAAAAATGAGACGAGATAAAAAAGATTTAGATGAACAGTTACGCAAAGTAAACTCAATGCAGCGTGAACTGGAAGATCTTATGCGAAAAGCTCAAATCAAATCCAAAACACCCGATATTCGCAGCAAAACTCCCGATATCCGAAGTAAAACTCCTAGATAAAACAAAGATTTCTTAATTTCTTTAATAAAAAAAGAGAGAATGAGAAAATTACTTTTTAATTTTTATTCTTCTAACTCATCACGGACGAGTTCTGTTAAGGTTCGGAATTTCA
>JAEOUK010000128.1 GCA_016839385.1 Promethearchaeota archaeon | reverse complement strand
AATCCGAATAAGTATAAAATTAAGATGAATTATCGTCAATTCATCGATGAAGTGAAGAAATTCGCTCTCAAAGAATCGATGCCTAACTCACAAATTGCTGCATACTATACTTTGACTTTACTTTATAATAATAACCCTGATTTAGGTTCGGAATTTTATGATTTTTGTTACAAACAACATGATAAAGTAGGAGTAGAAAGTAAATCTACGATTCTAAAGTTAGTAACTAATATTGCCTGTAATAACTCTGAAGTGTTTTTTAAACAATTTCATGATCAAGATGTAAGATGGTTAGATCCTGACCGTCTTGAATTAGAAATATTTCCTTTAGTGCTTAAAGACTTGGATAAGAGAGGAGAACTTGAAGAAGCAGTTGTTTATAGTCTTAGTCTTTTAACAACAACCTATGGAACCTCCCATATCATCAAGGAATTTCTTGTTCAAGCCATTAGAAAGGTTAGAAAATCAGTTAGTCAAAAGGTGAGTCTGATCAATTGCTTAATCCAGATTCCAAATATCGAATGGGATACAAGTACAATCAAGAAAATAATTTCGTTCACTAATTCATCAAATGTTGAAATTCGAATAGTAAGTTTAAAAGCTATAACTTTCATCTTAGAGAAAATCAAACCTATTGATGAATATGAGAATATTTCAAAAAATGTTCATCAAAAATCTGTAAATTTATTGATAAATGCAATCATGCAGAGAAAGTTTACTAAAGACAAGAATGATGAGGTGAGATCAATGTTTATCCGAATTGCACGTGATATCTCCCTCAAAAATCCTGATTTTAATGTACCCATATTATTCATTCGGGATTTAGGATTGGATTCTTCGTACTCTATATCGAGTCAAGCAATTACAGCTTATTTTAAATATATCAAAACCTATCCTGAGAAGCTTCAAACCACAGCAGCATACCTACGTTTGTTCGCAAATTCCAAAAACACACGTACAAAAGATCTAATCCTAACAAAAATTAAAGAACTAGATTATACAGGTTCGGAACTGACTTATGTACTACCATCTCTAATCAAACTCGCATCAGATAGTGATGGTGCCATACGTAAGAAAAGTTTGAGAATATACCAAGAAATATATCGGAAAACTACTGAGAAATTATACTATTTTATTGAATTATTAATCCAAATCACTCGTAAGAAAGACCCCCGTATCAGGCTAGATTCCTTGAATATGATCTCTGATATAGCTTTTGAGTTTCCTGAACAAGTTTCGAAACGAAATCTCGTGTTTGAGATGTACACTCAATTGTCTAAAGATTATGACACAATAGTTAAGCGAGCTGTTTCTGAAAAATTAGAAAATATGATCAAAATCTTCCCTGATTATTTGAATGTGGTATTGCGTATGATTTATTCGCTTATCAGAGAGCAAGATAGGACCACATTCTTGAATTGTATTAATGCTCTACGATATGTTCTATTACTTTACCCAGATCAACGGAAAATAATAAAAGATGCAATTCAACGATTTTATAAAAGAACTGCTCATCCAGCACTAGAAAAATTAAACAAGGAATTTTAGATTTTTTTTTCTAAATTTTATTTTCATATTCCGTTCCCGTTGTTATTTGAAAACGATACAAAAACCTTATTTTATGTCTCATCGAAAGGGAGTACAACATTTTTTAAAATATATTTTGGTGACTCAAAATGGGAAAACTAGATGGAAAAGTCGCTTTAATTGCAGGTGGACTTGGTAGATTTAAGAAAGAGGAATATGAACCAGGTTTATCCACATACATTGTTCAGAATTTTATCGTTGAAGGTGCAGATGTGGTTATTGTCGATTTGGATGAAAAGGTAGCTAAAGCGTGTGCAGATTACATTGGTAATCCAAAAGTAAAAGCTAAAGCTTGTGAAATATTGAAAGATCGTTTGTATGAAACCAAAGTTTATGAAACAGAACGAGGACCAAAATCTGAAGTAATTTGGACAGATAATCCAACTCTTGATTTAGTAAAAGAAATTGTTGAAGAATATGGTAAACTAGATGCTTTTGTTTTGAATTTTGATTACTATGATAAAGGAAGAGTAGATTTAGTGACTGAGGAGATTTATACAACTCTTCGAGATCAGAATGTTATGCCTGTATTCCATTTCATGGCTGCAGTTCGAGAACAATTCTCCTCCCAAAAGAAAACAACTGGTATATTTGCCAAAGTTGTTACCATTACGAGTATGGTGGGAAAAAGTGGAATGGAAACAGCTGCCGTATATAGCGCATTCAAAGGATCTATGATTGGATTGACAAAATCCTTATGTCGAGAATTTGGAAGATTTGCGAATGTCAACGCTGTTGCAATTGGACCTTTAAGTGTAAAAAACATGCAAGGTCCTAAGGATCGAGCTAAAAGTAAATTCCTTGTAACAAAATCAGACATGTCAAATATTGAACTTAAACCTGAACATGTTGCTCCATTGGTGACATTTTTATGCTCAGATGATGCAGCAGCTATTAGTGGTCAAACTATCAGCATAGATGGAGGATTATGGCTCAAATTAGAGCAATAGGAGGGAATTATAATGGTAGATATGTTAAAAGGAAAAGTAGCAATTATTACCGGGTCTGGTCGTGGCATTGGAAAAGCAATCGCACACCTTTTTGTTGAAGAAGGAGCTAAAGTGACAGTTAATGATATAGATGCTGATGTATGTAATCAGACTGCAGCAGAAATCAATGAAAAATATCCAAATACCGCATTATCTTGCGTAGCAGATGTAACTAATAAGGAACAAGTGCAAAAAATGGTGGATGATACTATTACCCAGCATGGAGATATTGACATCCTCATTAATTGCGCTGGTCTGATAAGAGATGCATTAATTCACAAGATGGATGATAAATTACTGCGTCTAATTATTGATATCAATCTCAAAGGTACATTCTTGTGTACACAAGCCGTTTTGTCAAATATGTTAAAGGATGAGAGAGATCGCCAGTTTAAGAAGATAGTGAATTTTGCTTCAACCACAGGTGTTAGTGGAAATGTTGGACAAGCTAACTACGCAATAGCTAAAGGTGGGATAATTGCGTTCACCAAAGCAACTGCTAGAGAATATTCTCTTAACCGCATTTGCGTGAACGCTATTGCACCAGGTTTTACAGAGACTCGAATGACACAAGAAAAAAAGCCTGGTGACAAACTAGGAATTCCGAAGGCTATTCGTGATATTGCGATTGGTGCAATTCCTTTCAGCCGAGATGGAAGAGGAGGTCTTCCAGAGGACGTGGCTAAGCTCTGTTTATTCTTCTCCTCATCTTTGAGTGATTGGATTACTGGTCAATTATTACTATGCGATGGTGGAGCATTTATCTAAAATTTTTTCTATTTTTTTCTTACTATATTATCGTACATAATTCGCAGACCTATTAACTGGATTGGCTTATTTTTTCTCATAGCTTTTTTTTTGGATCTAAAAAATTCAAAAAAGTTAATTTCGTTTACTTTAAGTGTAAACTTTCCAACATAAATTGTTATAAGATAAGTACTTAGCGTTTTTCCTCTTTTCCTTTGATGATCAAAATCCAATTTAATAATTCATAGAGCTGAAGATCGAGTGCAAACCACCAAATATGAGCACGTAATTTTTTACTTAGATATCACCGGGTCACATGTAAAACGTAAAGACGTAACTAAAGCAGTAATCCAATTCATTAAAGAAAAATCCAATCTAAATCCTTTAACTAAATATGGGCTAATGTACTTTAAAGAAGGAGGTCACCCTGAATATGTGGATGAGGATGATTCTGACATTCTTGTTAAGAAAATTAGTGAAGATTGGAAAGAAAGAGAAAGTAAGGAAAATTTCCTTGAGAATGGATTATTTTATTGTTTGTCGGTTGTTGCTCAAAAATCAACTGAAAGAGCCGGTGAATTTAGAGTAATTGTGATTACTGATAAACCATCTAATAAAGCAGCAGAATATCAAGAAGCCCTCTTTAATTTAGTCAATACTGTGTGCTTTTTCCCGACATACATCGATATTATAAGAGTAGGAACTCAACGATTCTATTCCGATGATGTAAAACTCAGAATAATTACAAGCACTACAAATGGAGGTTTGTTCTATGTTTCAGAATCCAGACATCTTACCCAAATTCTTCAAGGCTTAACTAAAAGCAAGAGATATTCAGCCCTTAATCAGCCAGAATCTATGAAAGTAATTGATGAAGAGAATAAGGAATTTTATGAAAAACTAGCAACCGATCTTTTAACTCCTGCTCCTCACGAAGAAGTAGGATTATGTGTGTTTTGTAACAGTGAGTTCTGTGATGCAGGTATATACACTCGTATTTTGAAGTGTTATAATTGTGACAGTCATTTTCATGAATATCATATCGGCAAATACGCATTTATGCACAATATAGGATTACTGCACATATTTCGTTGCCCAAAATGTGATGTATTGTTACGTATGGATGAACACGCAGTGCTTGTGATTAATGATATACCAATTGAGCAAGAAAATTTGGACTTTGGGTTTGATTCCTCAGAGGACGAATACATCTCAGAACAGGAAATGGATATGGAACATGATATGGAATCTGTATTAGGACATGAAGATTATGTGGAGGACTATTATGATGAGACAAATGAAAGTTCTCCAGTTGCACCAACAAACAGCAACGGACAAGCAATCCCATTACGCCCGAGTGGTTTTAGTTTTTT
>JAEOUK010000127.1 GCA_016839385.1 Promethearchaeota archaeon | reverse complement strand
TGAGTGGTTCTCCCCTTAGCGTCATCTAAAATAAAATCAGCCCATAGCAGCAATGTATCACGCTCAATACTAGGAAACAGTACTTTCTTGTGGATTGCTTCATAGTGACGTACATCCAAAGTTTCACAATCACGATACACCGCAGATTCGAGATTGAAGAACAAATGTTGGTTAGGTCTAGCTCCATATTTTTTAGGTTGCGAGACACATCCATTCTCCCAAAATGAACAGAATGTATCGAAATATAGTTCATTTAAAGCACATTGTTTTAACCAGTCAGGATATTTAGGATTCCTAACAACCAAATTCATCCAATCGTCCACTTGATGCTCCCAATCCTTGATGTTTTTTAATCCATCAAATGCAATATCAAATCCTCGATAAAATCCGGGATACCACTCTTTGTATCGCTTCCACCATATGGTTCCTTCTATTGGATTCTTAAATTGGACGATAGGAAAATCCCACACTAAAGCGAATGGGATAATGGCTTCCTCACTTGGTTTTAGTTCAAACTTAACTGCAATTGCTCCTGCTTCTCCTGTCTTTATGGAGAGAGGTCCATTTGGAAGTTCCCCTTGTTCGGAGAATTTGTCAAACACTTCTTTTGAACGCTTTAAACTCCAATCTGCCCATGTTACCATCAGATTTTCCTGATCAATGGTAACAATTACCCATTCGGATTGTTGGGTTATAGGAATATTTTCGGGATGTTCAGCTTGCATACGAATTCCAGAAACTCCGTCCTTCTTTTCAAATCGAGTTTCTAATCCCTTTCGCGTATACTTATAATCCAATGAATCTTCCCGGTAAATTGCATTTGGGAATGAAAACATGAAAGATGTAGCTAATGGGGTAGAGGTAGTATTTTGGACTTTAAATTGAAAAAAGACGATGGGTAATGAGGATATTTTATCATTACGAGGGATAAACGGGGAAAATTGCTTAAGAGAAAAAGGACAAAATCCTACATCAAATTCCATCCATGCCTTAGGGAATAAAGCGTGATATGTTCCTTGTCCTTTCTTTAATGTATCCCAGGTATCGAATACATCCTCGGTTGCTAAAGTTTTCACGAATGTGTCTGGACCGGATTGTTGATAGATGTGAAATACTCCTGCTTGTAAAAATCGTTCTTCGTGCCCAGCTCCTGCTTCACTTCCCCATTGTGCATCAGAGCTATCATCCCCCCATCCGAATTCCCATGGTCCAAAACTTCCTGCCAAATTATACATGAAAGAACCTGTTCCAATTCCTCCTACAGGAATTCCTCGCTTAGTTCTAATTGAAATTTCTTTATCTACCTCAAGAGGTGGGTGAGTGCCTGTAGCACCTTTCGGATAATCTCCTAATTTCCTTTTCCAAGCAATTTTTGGGATATTCCACAGAGAATTTGACATTATAATTAATTTTCTTGAAAATGTATTAAAAATTTGGTTACTCAAAACAAATGTCTAATAAAATCTAATCATATTAAAATAAGATTATAAGAAGGAAACACTAGAAAAAAATAGAGAAAAATGCCCAATACTTTCCCATCCACATTTCCTATAGACTCTTCTCCTTTTCTAAGAATTATAGAATCTCCTCTAAATCTTCAAATTCTCTTCTACATGACGGTTTATGGTGATATGAACATTCAAGAACTGAGCAATAAGATGAGGAACCCAAATAAAGATGTTTTACTCAATGCGCTCGATAAAATGGAGAAAATTGGGTTAATTGAAAAATATAAAAAAGACAATGAAAGTCGCTTTAGAACGCCATCAGTTAGATATTCTCCAAAAGAATATAGCGAATTCAAAGAATATGACGCAAAGCAACTTGGAGAGCAGCTAAAAGAGGAATTTCTTTATTCTAACCGAATTGTATCATTATTAAAAAGCATATTTGGGAAACTAATTCATTATATTTGTGATTTTTACATTAATCGAATACAGAGTGCGACGATAGATATAGAATTATTAAAAAAAGAACTAAGATATGATACCTCCATTCCTCGGATTGGGTTTGTGAGTCGTGATGAGTATGAAATTTATAAAAATCGGTTTTTAGAATTTGAAAACTCAATGATTGAAGAGATGTTAGAGAGAAGAAAGACACTAGGTATTGAGACACCTAATATTGAGTACATTATCGCAAATTTATTTATACCTATAAAAAAAGTAATTGAACATAAATAAGAGAGACATACTTTGGATTTACTTTTTGGAAACAGGTGGTATAGGTAAATCATATTCTGCAAATTTTTCTGGCATATATTTTGCTCTTCGACCGGGACAACGATCTCTTTGGCATAATTGACAATTAATGAATACACGATCGGATTCAAATGATATTCCCGATATAGATTTTCGAGGTTTCATTAG
>JAEOUK010000126.1 GCA_016839385.1 Promethearchaeota archaeon | reverse complement strand
TTATTTTCGTAGTCAACATCAATACTTCCCTTTTTACCATATTTTTTCAATTTCTTTGTAATCTCATCAATATCCAATCCCTTATCCTCTAATAATTCTTCATCCAAATACACCACAATAGAATAATCTGCAAGATCAATTTCTACATCATATGCTATACTATCTACACGAATTTGTTCAATTTTCTGATGAATTTCTCGTGCTTTTTTCCGATCTTTCGCATATTCCTCTTCTAAATATACATACATGATTGGAGTGCTAGGATTTCTACGTGCATCCACAATTTCAATTAATCGGGGCAATCCTTGTGTTACAGAGAATTCAGAAACTCCTGCAAAGTGAAAAGTTCGCAATGTCATTTGAGTACCCGGTTCTCCAATGGATTGTGCTGCAACAGTACCGATCGGTTCCATTGGAACAATAATAGATCGTTGGTAACTTAGATAGACCTGGTCTGCAAAATATTGGATCTGCTCCTTAGTTAATTTAATATCCTTCATGTAACCGCTCATTTCTTCAATTATGCTATGTGAAATACCTAAACTTTCAAGGTATTCTAAAGTTTTAGTTTTAAATTCTTCTGAAGCAATTTCTGTCATTTTATTTTACCCCCAATTCATTTTTCTTTGCTTCCAACCATTTCAAATATAACTTTGTAAGAGATCCACGCCATTCTGCAGTTTTGCCCGTTTCTTTGTTGTATAATTCTTGGAAATATTCATCCGTGTACTCTGTTTCATCGCTTTTTTTCTTAGTTTCTTTTGTGATACTAGCTTTCTTTGTAGGTTTTTTGGTTACTTTCTTTGCACTTTTAGGTTTTTTTGTGCTTTCTTTTGTAGGAACTTTAGCTTTTTTAGAAATGGCTTTAGATTTAACTGTTTTTGACTCTGCATCAAATTCCGTTTGAAAATTGTCTATAAAATCAAATTTCTCCTTTAAATCTGAAGTTAATTTACCTTCCTCCTTTAATCGTTCAACTTCTCTCTTTCTGAATTCTTCATCATGTTCTATATATTCATGAAGAGTTTTTGTTTTGAGAAAGATATTTTTTACGTTAACTGCATCACCATGGTCTGATTTTGCAGGATCAACTCGATCATCTCCATATACGAATTGGATAATGTTGTCCGTTGATGTTCGAACGGTACCATCATTTTGAACTACCATATCCTGCAACGCATTAACTAATCGTCGTTGCATATATCCTGATGATGAAGTGCGAACAGCTGTGTCTACAAGCCCTTCTCGACCACCCATAGCGTGGAAGAAAAATTCAATTGGATCTAATCCTTTTCTATAAGATGATTTGACAAAACCTCGTGCTCGTGCAGTAAGATCCCGTAGTTTGAAATGCGGTAAGGTTCGATCAGAGAATCCTCTATGAATTCGTTTGCCACGAACAGCTTGAGGTCCAACACAAGCGGCCATTTGAGTAAGATTAAGAGGATTTCCACGAGCTCCACTTTTGGTCATTATAACTGAATGAGCAGAATCACCTAATTCTAGTGCTCCAATTTTACCCGCTTCGTCACGAGCTTTGTTTAAAACTTCTTGAATTCGCAATTCTAAGGTTTCTTGGTATGTACGACCAGGAGCACATGGCATAGTTTCCTCATCATTTTCATAATAAGCGCGAATAAAATTATCACATTTATTGTTCGCATTTATCATTACTTCATCAATTTTTGGCATAATTGAAGTGATATCAACCTCGTCTAATCCCATGGTTAACGCATGGTGCATAATAAAATAAAGTAACATACTTGCAGAATCATCTAAAAATTTACGAGCCATTTCTGGTCCATAATCCTTAGTGATTCTTAATAAAATAGTGGTTGGTTTTCCCGCACCATAAGTTTTTTCATCTAAAACTCCTGAAACTAGTTCCCCATTAACGATGTTAACAAAACCATCATTATCACATTCCTCTTCTTTACAACCATCCTCACATTTTCTACAAAAATTGGATTTTAATTGCATATTCAAATCTTTCGGTAGTAAAGTGCTAAAAATTGATTTTCCAGAATACATTGGTTCTGGTTCTGTAACAACTGGAGTAAGATCGTCCAAATTGAAATTTGGATTTCTTCGAAAAACATTACCCCATTCTAATAATTGATAAGTTGTATTCCTATCAAATAGGGAATCCTTTCTTGTGAAAATATAGGCTAGAGAGATAAAATCGTGAACTCCCCCAATTATAGGTCCTCCATAACGAGGTGATAATATGTGTTCTTGAACTTTTAATAAATATTGTGCTTCTGCACGAGCTTCCTCACTTTGCGGAACATGCAAATTCATTTCATCACCATCAAAATCTGCATTATATGGAGTACAGACAAGTAATGCGAGTTGGAAAGTTTTACCAGTAATAATTCGAACTTCATGTGCCATAATTGACATTCTGTGTAAGGAAGGTTGACGATTGAATAGCACTAAATCCTTATTCTTTAAGTGGCGTTCTACAATATATCCGGGTTGGATAGTATCAGCAATAATTTTTCTGTCTTTAACATATCGAAGATCAATTCTTCGATTATCACTTCGAATAATGTAGTTTGCACCTGGGTGTTTATCAGGACCATTAATTATCAGTTGTTTCATATCTTCAATGTTCCATTCGGTCACATGATTTGGAACAGTCAGAATTTTTGCGATTACTTCTGGTACTCCAACTTCATTTATTGAAATATGAGGGTTAGGAGATATTACCGTTCGTGCGGAAAAATCTACACGTTTACCACTCAAATTACTTCTAAATCTTCCTTCCTTTCCCTTCAATCTTTGAGTTAAAGTCCGTAATGCTCTTCCAGAGCGATGTCGTGCGGGAGGAATTCCACTTACTTCGTTATTGAAAAAAGTTGTGATATGATATTGAAGAAGTTCCCATAAATCTTCTACAATAAGTTGAGGTGCACCTGCTTCAATATTTTCCCGTAATCGAGCATTAATACGGATTACATCCACGAGTTTATGCGTTAAGTCATCTTCTGAACGAATTCCGCTATCTAAAGTAATCGAAGGTCTAACACAGACAGGAGGAATGGGGAGGACAGTTAATATCATCCATTCCGGACGCGTAGCTTCTGGATTAATTTCTAAAAGGCGGCAATCAGCATCATTCATTTTTTCTAATCTTTCACGAATATCACTTGGATACAGCCTTCTGGGTTGATCCAAACCTACTTCCTCATAATATGTTGTAGGTTTTTCAATCGTGATTTTTTTACGTTCTGCTCCACAGAAAGGACAGTGTTTAGCTTTTCTAGCAGTTTTAAAAATATTTTGGATTAAAACATCACTCACATTTTCAAAAACGCGAATCTGTTGCTCTTTCCTTTTCTTGAAATCTTCAAATTGATCTTCTGTTAATAGTAATCGCGAACATTCCGGACAAATACTTCGTAATAGCTTAAGAAGTAATTTAGCAAATCCGACATGTACTACTGGTCTTGCTAATTCAATATGGCCAAAATGACCAAGACATTGCCCAACTCGGTTTCCACAAGTAGTACATTTTTGTCCTGGTTCGATGGTTCCTAATTTTTGGTCCATCAAACCTGCAGCAAGTGGTAAACCGTCATCATCATAAGTATCCGCAGTAATTATTCTAGTTGCAGACATTTTACGAATTTCATTGGGCGATAGCAATCCAAATTTTATTTTATCAATAACTCGAGAAATTCCTGAATATGCCATTTATTTATTTTACACCCTTTGTGATCTTACGTAGTTTAGCGACTGGTAACATCTTTAATATAAGCTTAATATTAAGAATAGAAACGTGTAGAATCAAAATAGTAATTTCCAATATAATGCATACTAAAAAAATTTTACGAAAAACTCAGAATTAACGGTACTCCAAATGAAAATTGAAGTGAAAAATCCCATCTATATGATTCTATTAAATTGGATCATTTTATTAATAGGAAATCTTGGAATCCCTTTAATTCCCATGGTTGTTGAAAATCGTTCCCAACAATATATTCTCTCCTTTTTAGTAATGAATTTTCACTTTCTCGGGAATTCTAAGGGGCTTGTTACCTTAATCACATCATGGATTATTCCTATCGTATTATTTGGAATTTTTATTAAGCCAGATTGGAAAATACCTCTTCAATTAATCGCAGTAGAATTTTCGTTGTATTTGTTCGGAATAATTTTAATGAAAAGAAATGCATTTGATGCATTTATATTGATTAAAATCGACTTATTTGTAGGTATATGCATCACTAGTGGTATAATCCTTCTTCTCTATATTCCAATTATGATACAGCTTTTACTAAGAAAAAAAAGGAAATCCGGAACGAACTTATCTAAAGAATTGAAATTTATTTCTAAATGTCCACACTGTGGTAAAGAATACCAATCTAATCCATCTATTTGTTATTCTTGTTCTAAACAAATCACATCCTCATAAAGGCATTCTTTCACGTCTCTTAGGGACGAGAAAATTATTTGATAATAGAAAATCATCAAATTTTCCAACCGTTTGTGTTTCTAATCCATTAAAGAGTTTATTCTTTGAATAGAGTTTAATTTCCTCTGTTATATGTCGATTCAGCAGTTGAATGATCATATTTAAATCGTTGTGGGATAGCTTTGCTCTTAGATGAGCTTCAATTTGCGGAATTGGAATAGCAAATCCCTCCATCTTAGAACATAATGGATATAAATGAGAACAAATTCTTTGTATCTTTTGTTGGATTGTCTCAGGATTCAGATTATTTTTGTTTTGATGAAATTCAATTCTAATTGGAAAATCATACGGAACTGGTTTCATATAAGATGCAAAAAACTTATAATCTGAAAGAAATTTTTTACTGGGATTTAGCTCTGTATTTAGAAGTTCTAATTGCCGAGGAATCCATGAGTTACCTGAAGAACTAATAGAAAAAACACATGTCCGTTCTCCAACATTCATAAAACGGTGAAATAAATCTAAATCTGAAAAATATTGCAATAACTTTCTATAATCAATCTCCATTAGATTTTTATCCTCCATTTTAGATAATATTTGGGGAAATCTGCGTGTTAATAACTTTCGAAATGTAGAAGAACGAGTATCCTTTACTATCCCTATAAGGTCAATATTTCGAAGATCACATAGATTATACAGTTTTTTGTATTCATTCACAAGTTTGGTGAAATTTTTTATTAATTCAGAATTTTCTGGAGTATTAGAAAGAAGATTCAAGGGTTCCGTTAGAATTGATCCATCTAGTATAATCATGTCAAGTTTCTTATTGCATTGGTTTATCATTTCGTTTACTAAACTAATCTCCATAAATGCTCGATCTATTGAAATTTGAGATGATGCATTTTGCTCAGAAATGTTGTTTAAAATTCTTCCTAATCGATAATTTTGCATTCCTTTTTGATCAGGATAATATTGAATATTTACATCAAGGTCATTAAATTCATATATTACTGAAATGGCTCGAAACAGAGAAAATTCGAAATTTGTATAACATTTCCTGACAAAACTTCCATCAACAGCCGCAACTGTGAAATTAGATAATTTAACGGGTTTTACTTGACTCACAAATGAATTTTCTAGAATCTCATCCGCAGAAAAGAATTTATCGATGCTAAACTTTGTTTCAATGAAATCTTTCATTTGCTGAAGGATTTCTATTAATTGGTTTTTTTTTGATTCCAATACTAGAATGTCCCTTGCATACTCCGGAATTACAAAAGAAAATATCCTTTCCAAAGATTGAGATTCTTTTAGTGAATCGATTTGAGAGTATGCTTCATACTTTTTCTTTAAATTTAGAGAAAGATTTTGAGCAAAATCGGGAAGTATTGAGGTTGGATTTTGAGTCTGTTTCTCCACTTCTTCCATATGTGTACTGTTTTTAAGATAAATAAGATTTAGTAGAGCATATTTCCATTTTATAATTAATTAAATTTCCTCGTAGCTAAAATATTTGATGCGGATTTATTAACTCATAAATAATTACTCCGTTAATAAGTTTGAAGAAAAATGAAATCACATTCAATCTGGAATCTATTTTATATTTTTATGTTTTTTAATTGCCTTAATAAAAGCACGATATAAAGGGGATGGTGCATAAGGTCGACTTTTAAATTCAGCATGGA
>JAEOUK010000125.1 GCA_016839385.1 Promethearchaeota archaeon | reverse complement strand
ATTATCCACAATTGCGATTTAGGTATATTTTGATATATCAATACACTATGTTCCTCTCTTATCATATCCTTGTCCCCAGCAATAATTAAAACAGGTGATTTTATACTTTGTAAATCAGTCAGGGCAATATTTGGCTGGTCATCCATTAATGCCATTCTCTGGTAAACTAACTCCCAGTTTGCAGATGTATCATTTTTTCGTATCATTTGGGCAGCCTCTTGTCTGCTTGTTTTTATCCATTCGATTACCCAAGGATATAAGGCAGTAGAATCATGCCATAAGTTAGCACCCATGGCGATAATCTTTTTTGTTCTATCAGGATAATTCATTCCCATGAGCAATCCAATGATACCTCCATCGCTCCATCCAATTACATCGCACGAATCGATTCCTAAATTATCTAATAGCAGAATCAAATCATTGGTAATCTGCTCAAAAGTTAGCGAATCTGTATTTAGTTCAGATTTACCTCTTCCTCTACAGTCGGGAATAATTACCTTATATTTATCAGAGAAGTATTCAATTTGATACCCCATATTTTTTATAGTTCCGCCATTGCCATGTATCAGTAATAATGGTGTCCCTTCGCCATATGTCTCATAATATAAGTTAATTCCATTCACCTTCAAATATTTTCCAACTTTTGAATTGTCTCCATATGGAATCTCAAAATCAAGGTCTAATTGGTGCTGCGCAATCGAGTGTTTAGGAATCAGGATGGTTAATCCAAATATTAATCCGATTAAAATTTTTGTCTTCATGTTACTTATGTTGATGGGTAGAGTGATTCAACTCGGAATATACCAATTAAAGGTACATAATTTTGAGCATATAGAGTTAATGTGCACTATATGAGGTTGTTTCTTAGACTAAGATATTAGAAACTGTCTTTTGAAAAAGGAATCATTCCTAAGAAGAAGAAAATTTACTTTTAAGGTCACGAACATTTTGAAGCAATTTTGGAGTCGAAGCCCAGTTCCAAACAGGAATACTAAATTAATGAATTATGGTTAATGCATTGATAATGAACAAATAGGGAATTCCCTGTATGCAGTATTGAGTTCAACTACTGTTGGAGCTACAAATAATGTTTTAATATCAATTAGTTACAAATATTTTGGACTGATTTTGCACTAAAAAAGTCCCAATGAATTGGCATTGGGACTTTTTCTTTCACTAAAGAATTATCTTAATCATGTGACTCCACATGCCAAGCCTGTTCAATCGTAAAGAGACTTGCTTTTATTTCTGTTGTCCAGTTCTTTACTTTGTCTGCCAATCCCGTTTTCATAATCTTTTCCATGTGTTCACTTTTCATGAAATCGGTAAATTTTTCTCTACTCTCCCACATGGAAAACCCGGTAATCGGACCTTCCTTTTTTTCAGGCTTCAATGACATGCTCATTAGCGCACCGTCCTGCTCTTTTATCATAGCAGAAGTTTCCATCAGGATATTTAATACATCATCAACATGTTCACTTTTCGGATAATAATTCTCAGTTACTACAATTGGATTTGTTTTCATTTTATTCAACTTTAAATATTAATACTTCTTTTTATTATGTTTTCGTAGCAAATATAATAATATATATCGATAACATAATAAAAGATGATTATTTATTTCATTATTGAAGTAAAATATCTAATTTTACCGCATGAAATCTTCTCTGGAAATCTTAAAAGAAATATTACACTGGCTTGAAGAATATCAGAACGAGAACCATACTGATAACTACAGTCTGGAATCTTTCATCATTTGGCTGAATTCACGATTGTTTTCTGACGGTAAGGCTGAAAAATCCCAGCATAGTCCAGATCCGATAGATTTGGAATTATCCTTCTCGCTGGTTATGCAGAACAGATATTATAGAGCTTATTCAAAAAAAGTTTTGGGAGAGTCGGAGTTATCATCTCCCGATGGTTTTAGTTTTCTTTATCATCTCAGTTTCACAAACAGTTTTAGGAAAATGGAATTGATAAAAATGCATCACCTTGAACCACCATCAGGAATCGAGGTTTTGAAAAGACTGTTAAATAAAGGACTTATCGAAGAATTTGATGATGCAGATGACAAACGTGCAAAGAGGATTAGAATTACTGAAAAGGGCAAGAAAGAACTTCATAATGTTATGCCAAAGATGTCTGAAGTTTTTCATTTAATGACTGGTGAATTGTCATTAAATGAGAAGCTGCATCTTCTGGCATTCTTAAAGCGGATGAACGATTTTCACACCAGCAGGAGTCATTAATATTAGTCATTGATAGAAGTATTTCTGGTATCACCTACTGTTGGGACTCGAGCCCGCATCCCCAACCTATTGAGTTCAACTACTGCTTAAAGGTGGACTTTTTTGCACAGGGTAATAAAAACAGAAAACCCTGTAAAGTCAATATTTACAGGGCTTTGCATTAATATGCACTATTGAAAAGTGGAGCTGGCGGGGATCGAACCCGCGTCCAAACAAGGCGACCATATGCTTTCTACATGCTTATCCTGCCTTGATTGTCGGAAGTGACCAGGTGGCAGACATCCGAATCACTCCTTATCTCCTGTT
>JAEOUK010000124.1 GCA_016839385.1 Promethearchaeota archaeon | reverse complement strand
TCAGAATATTCTGTTATTTGCGATTCCATACTTATAGCAGGACAATAGAAATCTCTCATACATGTATGACATTTCCGGCAAATGTTTTGATCTACATAATATGGTTGTATTTTCTCGCCTCTCTTTCGTTTATTTCTATCGTTCCATAAGGCGCATGGACCTCTTGAGATAATTATAATTGGTCCAGGTTCTTCCAAAGCTTTCTTAAATGACGGAATGCAATTTTTTGCGTCAAAGCAATCGTTGATTATTATGTTCTTAAATCCTATACCCTTTAATACATCCTCAATCTGAATTTTATTCTTAGGATCATCAGGGAGACCATAACCTGTGCCTGGATTTGTTTGTTGGCCCGTCATGGCAGTTACCGAATTGTCCAAAATTATAACGATGATGTCTTCGTTATGGTGACAAATGTTAATCATTCCGGGTAATCCCGCATGGAAAAAAGTGCTATCTCCAATTAAAGAGATTACCTTTTCTTTAGCCGCTAATGAAATACCGCTTCCAGCTCCGAGTGTTGCCCCCATAGATAGTAATAGATCATCCCCATTTAATTTTGGATAAATTTCTCTGTTAAGAAGAAGCATGGAATAACACCCAATATCATTAATAACAGCAATTTCATTAGATTTTCCAGTCACCGCTTTTTGGAGTGCCCAGAAGGTTGCACGATGAGGACACCCGGGGCAAAAGACCGGAATTCTTACAGGTAAGATAGATTTTAATTCCTCAGTTTTCATAATTATAGCGTCGTAATCAACATTAATCTCGACTTTGTATATATCTTTAAAAGCTTGAAAGACCAGTGGGATATTATATTCAAAAGCTTCGCTAAAATGCCCGGAATCTTTACCATATATATTTAATCTTAAGTTAATGTCTTTTGCAAGCGCTTTAATGTGGTTTTCGAGATATGGGGATAACTCTTCGACTACAACGACTCCGTCTAATTCTTTTATGAATGTAGATATCAAGTTTCTAGGAAGAGGATATGTTGTCCCTAATTTTAAAATCGGTGGGTTGATGTCAAGTTTTTTACACGCTTCCATGACATAATTATAAGAAACTCCCGAAGTGATTACCCCAACTTTCATGGTTCCTTCAATTATGGAGTTAAATTCGGAGTCTTCAAAATCATTTCTTATCAGTTCTCTTCTTTCAAGCATTTTTAATTTGAATTCACGCGCCTTTGATCCAACAGTTGCGTATTTTTTATTAGTTGCTCGAAAGCTTCCTAATTTAAATTCAGTTCTATTTAATGGTTCCAACGGAACGACGGTAGATTGATGATTAATCCGAGTAGTGGTTCTAATTAGAACTAAAGTTTGATGTTTTTCTGAAATATCAAAAGCAGCTTTAACCATACTCTTAGCTTCCACCGGATCCGTTGGTTCCAGCATCGGGATATATGAATTATAAGCAAAAAATCGACCATCCTCTTCACTTTGAGAAGAATGACAGAAAGGATCGTCGGCAAAAACTAAGACACATCCCTTATTCACTCCTGTATATCCCAAACTAAAAAAGGTATCAGAAGCAACATTTAATCCCACGCTTTTCATTGCAATTAGGGATCTTTGCCCTCCCATAGATGCCCCAGCTACAATTTCGAGTGCTACCTTCTCGTTAGTTGCAATCTCCATTTTTATGTCAAATTTATCCGAGATTTGATAAAATGTGTCTAAAATCTCGGATACTGGAGAACCGGGATAAAATGCGACCACTTTGACATCAGATTCCAAAGCTCCTCGTACAATTGCTTCGTTACAGAAAAGAAATGCTTTATTTTTATCTATTGAGATTACATCAGATAACATATTTTAAATTTCTAAATTTATTTATAGTATGACAGAAATTCACTGTCTTTGATTGTATTTCTGATGTTTCTTTTAAAATTATTTTTATTATTTTTTATAATAAAATTTGAATTAATATCGTACGATAATATATCTGAAATCGAATACATTTAAATAGGAGTATTTCTATTAATACTATAATGTTCGATTTATGATATATTATAAATCGAACAAATTGTTGGTGAGAAATAAAAATGTTTTTTGGCAAACGTTTTAGTGGTCATGAAGATGGCATCTTTTCGGGTTTGGATATCTTAGTACTTTCTATAATTGAAAACTACGATGGTATCTCTGGATATGATCTCGCAAGAAAAATCAACGAAAAATTCGACAAACTGTGGCATGCGTCCCCCGGCACAATTTATCCTCTATTAAATAGATTAAGTAAAAAAGGTTTTATTGAAATGGAAGTTGTAATTAAAAACAATCGAAATATCAAACTATATCGAATAACTGAGTCTGGCAAAAAAAGATTAAAGGAAGTTCTCAAGAATAATTTAGAACCAAGCATCAATACCCTTGGAGAATACCTTAGGACAATTGTTCAGACTTGGATTCCTAACGAGGATCGCATACACAGTATGATGTCTTGCTTTCCGTATCATCGTGAGTATCCCCATAGAACTATAGATGAGGATGATTATTCTATCGCTAACATTGAACGTGTAAAAAGAATTTTAGGGGAATTGAATTTTTCTAAAAGCAGAATCTCTAAAAGGTTAGATCATATTA
>JAEOUK010000123.1 GCA_016839385.1 Promethearchaeota archaeon | reverse complement strand
ATTGAGATTTTAGTCTTAATCAAAAAGTAGAAATATTTCTAATATCCTTTCATCGTCTACCTCAATATTTTCAAGATACTCCTTTAATCCGAGAGTAAATTTACTAATTGCCTTTTCAGTCAATTCAAACTCACATCATAATGTTTTTGGTATAGGATATGATTCAAGAATTTCATTCAGTGATTTTTTCTTATGAATTATCTCGCTTAAGATTTGAGTGGATCCCTTGGGATTTGAAGTGCCAAAAATATTTCTTCCAACAGCCATACCACTTGCACCTGCTTCCATTATTTCTGAGACCATTTTGTAAAATTCTTTGAGATTCTTTTTTGGTGGACCTCCAGCTGCAACTATTGGGATTGGTGCGTTTTTACAGATTTCCCTGAACGAATCTACGTCACCAGAATAATTAGTTTTAATAATATCTGCTCCTAATTCCACACCAACTCGAACACAATGACTAATAGCTTCCGAATCAAATTCATCTATATCCGGTCCTCTAGGATAAATCATAGCGATAAGTGGAATTCCCCAATACAAACATTCTGAACTAACTTCACCCATAAATTCGAGCATTTCTTCATCTCCAGCATCTCCAATATTCACATGAAGAGATACAGCGTCTGCTCCATATTGAATCGCTTCATCAACTGAACAAATAGGAATTTTCAAATATGGATTAGAACCAATTTTTGGTGATCCATTTAAGTGAACAATTAATCCCATTTTATGTCCAAGAAATCTCAGAACATCGGGAGATGAATAGATCACATTTTTCACATTTCCTTTGTGAAGAATAACTGCGTCTGCTCCTCCTTCTCCCCGTTTCCTAATTATGCTTCCAATATCCTCAATTCCTGGTAAAACTCCATGAGTAATCCCATGGTCCATTGTAAGAAATAAAAACGTATTAGATTCACAATTTTTTATTCGTTCTAACCGAAGTTGTTTACCATACATTGTTAATCCTTTAGAATAGGTGTATGTCCGAATATTAAAATAATTATAATTCTATTGAGGATCAATATTGTATTTCATGCCTAACAACAGAGATTTTTGAGAGAATGAATGTAAAAACAGACTTCTTGGTGATTGGAGCTGGTATTGCAGGCTTGCGTGCAGCAATCCAGTTGCAGAAATATGGAAACGTTTTGATGTTAGTGAAGCGTACTCTTCCAGAATGTAATACATATCATGCAGCTGGGGGTATTTCATGCGTTTGGAGTGATGAAGATTCTTTTGAACAGCATAAAAAGGATACTTTGATTGCAGGAGATGGTTTGTGCAAAGAAGATGTTGTTACTGAAGTCGTAAAGGATGGTCCAAAAAGGATTAAAGACCTTATTAAATGGGGAATTAAATTCGATAAAAATTCTGAGGGGAGTTATGATCTTACCCAAGAAGGTGGTCATTCTCAAAGAAGAGTTCTACATGTTCAAGATTTAACAGGAAAATCTGTATTTGAAACGCTTCTAAAGAAGGTAAGAACGCATCCAAAAATTGAAATCCGTGAACAAAACATAGCCATCAATTTGTTTGGTGAAGACAACACGTGCAAAGGTGTTTATGTTCTAGATAAGAAATCAAACACAATTTATAGTATTTCTGCAAAAGCTACAATTCTAGCGGCAGGTGGCTGTGGAAAAGTTTATCTTTATACTAGTAATCCGGATGTTGCGACAGGGGATGGTATTGCAATGGCTTATCGTATTGGTGCAGCTATTTCTAACATGGAATTTGTTCAATTCCACCCAACTTGTTTGTATCATCCTTATGCAAAAAATGTACTAATTTCTGAATCTCTCAGAGGAGAAGGAGCACAGTTAATGGATCAAGAAGGAAATAGCTTTATGGAAAAGTACCATCCAATGAAAGAACTCGCACCAAGAGATATCGTTTCAAGAGCAATTGATGATGTCTTAAAGCGGACAGGAAATGATTATGTCTTATTGGACATCTCTTTCAAGGATCCTGAATACTTGAGGAAGAGATTTCCTGGAATTAATGAAAATTGTCTGAAATATGGCATCGATTTCACAAAAGAACCGATACCAGTAGTACCCGCTGCTCATTATATTTGTGGTGGAGTTGTAGCTAAATTAAATGGAGAAACAAATGTAAAACGTTTATTTGCAATTGGAGAATGTGCAAATACTGGTTTACACGGTGCCAATCGTCTTGCTAGTAATTCTTTACTTGAGGGATTAGTCTGTGGACAAAAATGTGGAGATTATGTTGGAACGCATGTTAAAGATTTCGGTGAAAACGATCTGGAATTCCCTGATTGGGAAGAAGGTCACGCGATCGATCCAAAAGAAGCTGTTGTAATCACCCAAAATTGGGAAGAAATTCGCAGAGTAATGCAGAATTATGTTGGTATTGTAAAAACAGACAAATGGTTAAAACGAGCTTGGGATAGATTGAACCTAATTCATGATGAAATCGACCAATATTACTGGGATTTCAAGATAACTTCTGATTTAATTGAACTTCGTAACTTAATTACTGTCGCACGTCTTATTCTGAAATGTGCTCGAGCTCGAAGAGAAAGTAGAGGATTACATTACAACTTGGACTATCCTGATAAATCAAAACTTATTCGAGATTCAGTTGTCAAGTATTATTGGTAAAAAAAAGGAGATTATTTCTTTTTATAGAAATAATATGACCATTTAATAATTAAGGATAATGCAATTGCTCCAATGGCTATTCCAGTGGCTATCACAATTCCAGTTTCAACTGGAACTACACTTACTCGCTTTAGTATGAT
>JAEOUK010000122.1 GCA_016839385.1 Promethearchaeota archaeon | reverse complement strand
GATAATTGACGTAATGTGCTTTTTAACTGTTTTATTCGTGATAAATAGGTGATAAAATGGTCTTCTTCAAATTCATTGAAGTCTTTAAGCAATTTTAAATACGCTTCCAACCTATTTCGAAGATTAACCCTAACCACTGCTCCTAACATTCGAATTTCGATTAGAATTTTTGAATCCATACCATTAGGATGTTTCAAATACGTAATGATTCGATTTAGAGGAGATATCGTTATCTTAGGATTCATTAATGCTTTTAGCGTGAATTTAGGAGTCTTATATCTTGTGAATAGGTTTATATCATTGTAAAATCTTGCTTGTGGATAAGTTGAATCATTAATATGCAAAGATCTTGGAATAAATCCATACATTTCTAGCATATACACTGTTTTCCTTTCTTCGGATGGATTAACTTCATAATCCAACTTGACTTCGAAATTGTACCGATCATGTTGTTCAAAATCTGGACTATCAATATCGTGTTCAAATTGCTCTAACTTATCCGAAAACGACATAGTATGATTAGAGAATGAACGAGTCTATAAATTTTTAGTAATGTCTTTGAGTTAACTGTAGATAAAATATTTCTGGGTTTAAAGGTTGACTACTCCTTAGAACACAAATAATATGCATTATTATTATTTATTTCAAACACCTCAATTGAAGAAAAAATTGAATGTAACTCATTCATAGCGTTATCTCTAAAATCATTATAGTGCCCTCCCTCAATCCATTCAAGGAATCTGGATTTCAAGTTATTTTTCTTAAAGATGTTGTATTCATATATTAGCAGAGTATTATATTTGGAAACACGTTTGGCTTCTATATACATGTTTAAACGTTTTTTTGAAGAGAGTCCGTGAAAAAATTGAGCCGCAATTACTAAATCAAACGATCTATCTGTGAAAGGAATCCCTTCTTTAATCACATCACAGACCAAACCGTTTAATCCATTTTTTTCACACATTTTAATCATATTTGGGGCAACATCTATGCACACTACTTCGTATCCTAACCTTTTAAAAATGTAGCCAAAAGCACCTGTTCCAGCTCCTATGTCAAGAATTTTTCCAGATTTGGGTAATTTCTCTCGGATCTCATGGTTACTGAAATATTTCCAATATTTGCGAATTTGGGAGGGAGTCCGTAATTGATAAAAAAATGCAATCCTATCAAATAATTTTCCATGAGCATCCATAGTTTCAGATTGATTCCAAAATATAAAAATAGAATATTAGCAAATTTGGAATATGGTTGAAAATTTGAAACTTCTTGATAGTAAGCGAGTTATTATTAACGGAGCTTCCAAGGGGATTGGGAAAGCGATCGCAATGCGATTCGCTGAATTAGGAGCTAAAGTCGGACTAGTTAGCCGTAATGAGAATTTATTAAAAGAAAACGTGGATTTAATCCATAAAAAAGGAGGTACTGCATTTTATCGAATTGCTGATGTAAGTAAATTCGAACAATTGAAGAATGCAATGGAAGAACTCATTGAATCAATGGGTGGAATTGATGTACTAGTAAATAATGCAGGAATTGCTAGTCGTAATTTTGTTCCCGAATCAGTTGATGAAATTGACAATATCCTCGACATAAATCTAAAAGGTACGATATATGGAATACATATCGCTTTACCATATTTCAAAGAACAGAAGAAGGGATCGATAATATCCACCAGTAGTGGATCATCTTTAGTTTGGACACTAAAAATGATTAATAATAATGCCCTTTACGCTGCCTCTAAGGCAGGAATTAACTTATTTTCATTTTCTATATCGGAAGAATTGCCTAAACGAATTAAAGTAAATGTTTTAATGCCTGGTTGGACTCGTACAGATATTGTTGATGTAGCTAGCAAGGATGCAATTGAGAATCTCGGGAAACATTTCGACGTAGCAGAACCTGAAGATATTGTGCCATTTTACACGTTTTTTGCATCAGATGAATCTAAGCGAGTAACTGGATCAATCGTTAATTTAGTTCTCATGCGCATGGCTCTTAGATTTTTCCGGGAGAATTATGCAGGTTCACTAGAAGATTGGGAAGAGATGGGTGCTGCTCTTAAACAATACAGTAAAGGAATATATGTACATGTTCGGGATCATGTGAAATTGCTGAGATTTCTGTTAAAAGAAGACGCGAAAGGGGCAACAATTATGCCCCGTTGAATTTCAATGATTTTTTTACGATTTTAGACTAAATTTGATTTTTTCTCCTCGACTCTTTAAAATTAAGTAACAGAATAGAGCATTTAAACCACCACCAATCAAACCAGCCCAGAAAGCTGCATCTAACCACCAATTTGTTACATCTAAGACTGTTAGAATGAAGATAAGTGCAGCTAATATCGTAATTATTGTAGCTCCAGCAGAAAGAAGGAACATAAGGTTAAATTTCGATCCATATTTAGAATCAGGTTTTAATAAGGCCATTAATGCAAAAAATCCTACTGTAGCAAACGATCCTGCGAGTGGAAGCATCCATATGAAAGACCACCAAATCATTTCAGAAAACATCCAAACGTAACGATATATTTCCGGACCATATATATACCAACCTCCAAAATCTGTAACAAAAAATAATATAAAAGCCACAACTGATAATCCTATGATTATTGCAGGAAATACTTTCTCGTTAACCATTTGATCAGTTGATTTTTGTTGTTCAGTCATAGCACAATTATTTGATAAATGGAAATATATACCTTTCACTTATTCATCAAAAACATCGCTATAAAAGCAATAGTAATTGATTAGGTGTGAATAATAATCGATTATAGGTATATTAGATCAATTCAAGCAATAAAAAAACATTTCAGTCACTTGGAATTAATATTCTAACTGATGGGACTATTCGATCCTTTAGGGGAATTAAATAGAAAAACTATATTGAAAAATTGATAAAGTTGAAATAAGTCAAGAAATTCTAGTTGTTTCGACATGTTTAAGAAAGTAAATAATAAGAATGGTGTTTAGCGGTAAGGAATTAGGAATTTTATTTGCTGAATTGTCAACTATTGACAACATTGTACTTGTATAGAAAATAAAAGAGGAGTGTAACCATTTTTAAGTAGCAGGAGCAGATTAAGTGCTGAAATTTACATGTGATCTTCCAGATGTAATTCATTAAGCAAATTTCCGTTTGGAAAATGATGGATGACCGTATTCTTCCACAATACAAAGGTTAACTTTACGAATTATTACTACGCTGAGACTTTTTATTATATCTTTCGATTTAATAATCGTTCAGTATGCGACAGAGAATTATCAAAGTATTTATCGCTGGAAAATTTTTTGCACTTTTACTTGCTGCTTTCCAAGTTTTTTATTTTATTGCATTTTCTCACATAGTTGATTTTGAGACAGGAATCCAGTTTTTACGATTATTCAGATATGAAGCCTTTATACCAACTGGGTTTGGGCCGTTCATGGCTTGGCTTACTCCTCACTTATTGATTTTTGCTGTTATATTAACCTTTTTTTGGTGGGATTGGGGTGAAGTTCCTAAATGGATAGCAATCGGTACAGTAATTGGATTAACCATCATGAATTCCATCTGGTTTGCTTCTTTATTTCCATTTTTCATGTGGTTTTTTTTGATTTATCTAATATTACGTCTCCCACCTAATGCAATTCGGCAATTGTTCAATATAATGAAGAAAAAAGAAAAAAGAACAAGGGAATTAAGGATATTAGTTAAGAAAATTCCAATTTGGACTCAATTATTGGGAATTATCCTTATTCTTCCAATATTCATTCCCGCTATCCCCTATATAAATGGCTCAGTTGTTCCAGAAACTCCTATGACTTGGGATTTAACATATAATTCGAGTATGAACTTTACAGAACGAAAAACTATGATTGAGAATCGTACTCTCACGTATAATCCAAACGGATTCGAATCTCAATTGATTAATCTACTTCGAGGAGATCCAGTAGTTGAATCAAGTGTTTTAGGAGGGATTAATTTTGGAAAGATTTCCGGCACTGATGGTGGTGATTTTGAATTACAAAAGGCTGTTCGTGTACTATATCTTAACAACATCACAAATGTCCTCTCAAATGAAACAAGAGAGTTCATTGAAACGGCGGTATTAAATGCAAGATTTTGGGTAGATCAGTTAGGAGAAAGTACAGGGATCTACACTACGGAAAATCACCAAATCGGATATCATGTTGCAGAATTATTAGCGGGGCAAATGTTTCGAAACTTCACTTTCACTCGCACGTTAATGACTGGAGAAGAACATATGGCTCACGGGGAACACATGATCAATAAATGGATAGACTGGCGTGCTAGATTCGGGTTCAGTGAGTATCATAGTAACACTTACATCAATGTGGATTTTAAACCACTAATGAATTTGGTGGACTTTGCAGAGAATGCAAATTTAAGCTTAAAAGCTGAAATGCTTTTAGATCTGTTGAATTTCGATTTCGCAAGTAATTACTTTAAAGAGATCTACGCTGTTGCTCAAAGTAGGATGTATGGTGGAGCAAGAGTTGCAGAAGTTTGGGGAAGTATGCAAGGTAGGGATAGTGTTTCCGATGCTGTGTGGATGTGGCTTGGAATAGGAGGTATTGACTGGCATACAGGAACTACAGAAGCATTCATTCTTACAAGTCATTATACACCATCTCCGATATTGGAAAAAATTGCGAATGACGCAAAAGACTCCATTGAATCTAAAGAGAGAAATGGATTAAATACCGATGAAGGTTCTTTGTATGGAGTTGAATACAATGAAGAAGATCTAATGTATTGGTGGGGTGCTACTGGATTTCTGATTCCTGAAATCATTGAAACAAGTTACAATTTCATTGAAAATAACGATATCGACCAAGCAATTATCTTTGGTCCAGGTGTGATAGAAGCAACTCGATTTTTATCTAACCTCAGAGGCAAATCGCTTTCAGAATATTCCGAAATGATGAAAGAATATACTATGGGAATTGCGCAACAAGCAGCAAATATGTACACCTATCGAACATCGTACTACCAATTATCAGGATTACAAGATTATAAACCAGGTAGGAACAGTGTACAGGAGTTTATCTGGCAAGCTTCTTTATCCAATGATGCATATGTTTTTGCAAATGCGCCTGGAGGGGTGAATTGGAAAGGTGGACCGTTTATTGGGGGATGGATGCCTCGTGCAGTATTTCATGAAAACTTGGGTATTATACAATACGATCACAAACACGAGATACTAGATGGAAAATTATTGGCGAGCTTAGCAGATTCTGGATTAAACATGTTTACAGGAAATCGTCCAAGGAACCATGCTTATTTTCCTAAGTGGGCTTTTGAAGAAGTGGTGCAAAAAGGTCGGTGGACATTCGGACGAGAGAATGGTGGATATGTGGCATTATTCTCTAAAAACCCTACTTTCTGGGCGAACGATTATGAACTAGTTGCTCTTGGAAAATCCAATGTCTGGATAGTAGAACTTGGCAGTGAGAACGAATATACTTCATTTGAAGACTTTATTAACCAGATCCGAAATTCTGATATCGACATAAAAACTCGGGGAATGGGTTTCACTGTTTCATATAATTCTCCCTCTCAAGGACTTGCTACAGTTGGGTGGGAAGGAGATTTTGTGGTAGATGGAGCTGTGATAGATATGGATTATGAACGATTCGAAAATGAGTATGTTGTGACAGCTGATTTCAACTCCACTGAAACAATATTTGAATTCAACGGCGAAAGATTAACTTTGAATTTTGAGAATAATACTCGATTATACGAACCATAAGTCGAGATTATTTATTTTTATTTAAACCGATTACCTTTTTTGATGCATCTGTCTCATAAGTCCCTTTGGATGAATCCAGTAGTATATAGGAATTTCCGAAAGGATCTTCTACTACGCAACATTTACCAATCGGAATATCAAAAGGTTTGACAACGATTTTTCCACCTGATTTGCTGTATTCCGCACAAGCTGCAGTAACATCTTCTACTTTAAAATCCACTTCCAATCCTTCCTCTGGTTCTATATGGACCACAACTTCGGATTTGGATTTTGGTAATTTTAATCCTATTGCAGTAGGAGTTCTCCAAATTATTTCATGTCCTAGTTTCTGAACATAAAAATCAACACCTTTTTCGAGTGTAGGTACTCGAATTCGAATACAATCAATTAATTTGAACATAATTCAATACCTGGGTTATTTAACGTTAATAACATAAACTTGTCTTCCATTTTCTCCTAATCCGTCGAAACTAAGTAGAGATCCATCGGGACTCCATCTTGGATGAGGATCACATCGAAGTTTACCATATAATCGGAGTGGGTTACGAAAAGAAGCAACTGTATGCATTTTTTCATCTTTCAAATCCAAAAGATATAGGTACCTTTTTCCTTTAACAAGGTAAGTATCTGTTGCTAAATATCGCTTGTTTGGGCTGAAAACTGGATGACCATCTCTTATAAGCATATTTGGAGCTATGACTTCGGTATTTCCATCTTTATCCTTGATAAGAACATGCGACTTTTGGGTATTCTCAAGAAATTTCATTGTTACAATAAGAGTCTCATTATCTCTCCATCCAAAATGGGACAATTTCGAATAATGACCTTCTTGTGTGAAATCTACAACTAGAAAGGGATCCGATCCATCCACTCCAATCGTCCACATTGACGATACAAGGGATCTGAACCAATTAGTAAATCGAGCAAGGAAGAAAAAGCGCTTATCATTTGGTGAGAATTCTAAATGATTAAACCATAACTCAGTCCCAAACAGTTTTGCTTTTAAAGGTAATTTCCTATCCCGGGTCATAGGATTCAAGTTCCAAATTTCATCCAAAGAAATAATCAACTCCGATTCTCCAGTTTGCAAGTCCAATAAAAACGCTCCGTCATTTTTAGGATGAGAGCCTTCTCTCGAGATTTTAGTCTTACATGGATAAGAAGTAACAGGACGGTTTTTCTTCAGACGAGTAAAACTTACACATAATGCTTTATCTTTAGTGT
>JAEOUK010000121.1 GCA_016839385.1 Promethearchaeota archaeon | reverse complement strand
ATTAAAATACCAGTCAGTTATAGCTGTTGTTGCATCTGGCGCAGAAGCGTCAACTCCCCATATCGCAAATCCCAAAATCCATGTAATTAATGTTATGATTACCCCAACTATCCAAACCAGAACGCCTCGAAGTGGTTCGTCAAATTTGAAGAAAGGCCAGAACATTGTTGCTGATACAAATAAAGTTGCAAATGAAAAGGTTGAACCGCTTAATGCTCCAAAAACAGATTTTCCGACATAATCAATTATAAACGGATCAGTTATTCCTAATTTAGCTGCATACCAATCCGTAAACATTGGTCGTAAAACGAAATATAGAATAGCTGTAATTATCAAATTTATTAAGGTTCCAATCAATACTACAAGCCACATTTTCCGAATATACCTATACTGAGGCCAATTGTCGAACCAAATAGCCCAAAGAACACCAATTAAGCCAAGACCGCCCAAAGTGGGAGCTACGTAAATTTGTAATGTGGGATCTCTCCAAAAAGGTGATGTTTCATCTATAAGATTGAATATATTTGTACGAACATCAAAAAAGATCCACCACGTTATCATTGAAAATAATAACGGTACTGCAAAAGCTAATAGTCCAGACCAAGGTTGCTTAAATCTGGACATTATAACTATGGGAGCATCCTTTGATGTAGGAATTTTAACTCTTTCTATTCTATTTTCCATTTTTGATCTTCCAATTAGATTTTTTATATACAAATTCTATCTTCCATATATTAATGTTTATGACCAAATTCTTGGTAAAAATAGATTATGATTTTATTGTAATTGGAAAAAAAGAGATATATAGATGCGAAAAAATCCAAAAATGAGAAATTAAAATGAAAAAAGGATTGCGATTAACCCTAATTATCTTTTCATCCTGCTTGGTTATTAGTGGAATGGTATTATCAGAAATTTATCGAATAAATAGCCAATACAGATATAGTTGGTCGATTTGTACTCCAGAAGAACAAGGATTGAATTCTACTAAATTGACTGAGATGAAAAATTACATTGAATCCAGTAGTGGAATTAATATTGGCTCTTTACTTATTATACGAAATAATTGCTTAGTGTACGAATATTATGCAAATAATTCTCAGTATGGAATTAATACTATACATCATATTTTTTCGGTAACAAAAAGCTTTGTTTCTGCGATGATTGGTATTGCCATAGATATGGGTTATTTGAATATTGAAGATTATGTTTTGGATTATTTTACTGACTGTACAATTGAAAATTTAGATACGAATAAGTCTGCAATACAAATATATCACTTATTAACAATGACCGCCGGACTCCCAGAATCTTCCTATTCAGGAATAGGTGTATTGAACTTTACAATGCAAAATTCTCCGGGAGCAGAATTTTTATACAATAATGATCTAGTCAATGTATTAATCCATATTTTAGAACGTGCCATTGGATATTCTGCATACGATTTTGCGGTGAAATACATCTTTAAGCCATTAGATTTCCACGATTATCAATGGATGGCGCAAAATGGTATCGTGTATGGATCTCATGGACTTGTTATTAGTGCAAGAGATATGGCAAAATTCGGAATGTTATATCTCAACTACGGTGTCTTCAATAATCGTAGAATCATTTCGAACAACTGGATAAATAATTCCACAAGCTTTCATACCAATATAACTTCTTATTTTGAGGGATATGGCATGTCTGGTTATGGATACTTATGGTGGATATGGAACTTGGGAGGTTTCAACGGTCCTGGTGCGTTAGGCGCCTTAGAACAACGAATTTGTGTTGATCCAGTACATGATTTGATTATTGTGACTCAATGTAGTCATATTGAAAATCATTTTACCGAAATCATGGAAAATTTTATTTTTCCTTCAATACTTTACTGATTTTTCTTATAGAACACATATTACTTTTATTTAGAGTGGATATGAGCATTCAGCTAAAAATTGATACTCCAAAATTGACCTTTTCTATCCTACGATTAAATTAAGGTTTTATTAGAAGAAAAACCTACATGGTGAATATGAGCAATTCAATAAAGAATGCTTTTTTTCGATTTGTATATGATTCAAAATCCGGAAATTCGATTGGTAGTATCCAAATTAAAGACGAGTCTAGATGGATTCCATCGATAAGTGAAATTTCAATACGAAAAGGTAGAAAACGATTAGAAATTTTATCTTATTCAGACGTTTCGAGATCATCTGATTCATTTCAAATTTCGGTTATTATGACAAATCAGATGGAATTTCTTTTGAAATGGAAAGAAGATTCTCCCATCATTTATATTATTCCAAAATCTCATCAAACAATTCGAAATTATGACATAAATCTTGATATTGCTGTGAATTTCTATAACACTAACCAATATGATTATCTTAATTTATCAGGGAATAAATACCAAAAAATATCAAGTCCTCAATCTTTTTCATTGAAGGTCCCACCTACTGGAGCTTTTGCTCAAACTTGGACAATTCATAGTAAAAAATTTTATTGTGGAATAGTAGGATTAAATCAACCTCAGATCCAAAATTTTGATGTAAAAATTTCTGAAAAAAATATCTTAATTTCACAAAAAATAAGAGCTAATGCAATGGCTAATTTCTGCATAATCGCTGGATATGGAGAATATTATAGCCCAATTAAAGAGAAACTTATTAATATACTCCCTATAAAACCGTTATCCATTAATTACACTGAAGATTTAAAAACCGAGGCAAAACTTTCATTCAATACCTTATATGATAATTTTCTCCTGAAATCAACGAACGGTAAATCACCAGGAAATTTTATATTTTATAAAACTGATGAAAATGGGACTATTTCTTATCATGTTGCTCCGTATACAACCATTGGGAATTGTTTTTCACTTGGTTATATTACTGGAACTAAAACGCTGCATGCTTGGACCAAAGATAAAAAATATCTCGAGATTCTCATAAATGAATTACTCCCTCCCTTGTTAAAAGGTGCATTAGTGCAATCGGGAAAAGTTAAAGGAGCATATTTTGATACTTATAACCAAAAACTTGGTTACTGGACAACTGGACGGATACAAGATCCAAAGGGGGGTTTTACTGATTGGTTTCCAGTAAAGCGTGATAAGAAGGGAAGTAAAATTTCATGGATAATACCTCCTGTAAAACAACAATTGAGTAGAGGGTTGAGATTTTTTTTAGCAGAAAAGGTATATATTATAAAAATTTCACGTGGAAATCCAGCATTGTTTAAAAAATACGATGATTTAGTTGTTTCACCCCCCTATTCAGGTCAAATTGCGTATAATCTATTTCAAGTGTTAAGTGAAATGCCTAATTTTTCATCAAATATTGATTCTTTGAGTGGTACAGTCAAGGAATTATATAGTTCTATAGAATCGACTGTGGAATTTTTGATCAAATATCAAAGAGAGGATGGTTTATGGGACCAGGAGTTGACCGTGAAAGGAGAAATCTTTTGGAATAGGAAAACATTAGCTTGTATTTATCCAGCAGCATTACTTTTTTGGTGGGGTCATGTATTTGGAAACAATAAAGCGCTGAAAGCAGGAGAAACTGCATTAGCGGGATGTTTAAACTTACTCAAGGATGGAGAATATTATGGAGTATATTTTGAAACAGATGCAGCTAACAATCAAGGAGATTTAGTCACTGCAATCGCTTGTATTAAATGTTTTTCAAGGATATATGAACTAACTAAAGAAGATACTTGGTTAGATAATGCTCGAGCAGCTGCTTGGCATTTACTTACGTATATGTGGGGAACTGGAGTAATAGATAGTGGCAATAATGAGATTACAGGTGGAATGCCCGTGACAACCTACAAATCAATGGGTTTTCCTGTGATCGGAGGTTCTGAGTTGTGTCAAGCAATTGAAGGATTGTTAGAATTAAGCATGTGGGATGGATCCTTTTTGGTTTATGCAAAAGCAGGTTTGGGATTTCATTCTCATTATATGTATTTTCAACATAAGAATGATAGAGCGACTCATGAGATAATATGGGGTATGCAAGAGAATTGGAGTACTACGACTACAGTAGACTTTGCTTCTTACGCGACCGGACCATTCATCAGATCCCTATATCTTTATGAAAAAATTTTGAAATTGGAAAATTCTATTTCAAATTAGACAATTTTAGCAAAAAATTATAAACTCTCAGAAGTAACGTGATTCGTTTAACTAAAATCAAGAATATACTTAGTTAAGGGGTGATTAAATGGAAAAAGCAGAAGATCTTGTCGAATTCGCGGTAGATTATGCTCAACAAAAAGGAGCATCATATGTGGAAGCGAGATACATTGATACTCGTAATGAAAATTTTACAACTAGGAACGGAACCATATTGGATAATACCGATACCATGATTAAAGGTATTGGAATACGATTGATTTGGCAAGGAGGTCTTTCTTTTTGCTCTACTGATATATTGACAAGGGAAAATATAGAAAAATCCGTGGTACAAGCGATAAAACTTGCAAGAGCTGGGCATCGAAAAGATCCAATCTTGTTTTCATCAGAAAAATTTGAAGAGAAAACATGGAAAACACCCATAAAGATTCCGTTTAGAGATGTTTCGCAAGAAGAGAAACTAAATTTTTTATTTTCTCTCTCAAAACGCCAGAAAAAAGAATTTGGTAAAGCTTTAAAAAATAAAATTATTCTGCTGGATATGGTAGATGAGAAGAAATATTATGTAAATAATGAAGGAGCCAAAATCACCTCGAATAATGCCATTATTTCCTTATATGGAATATGTTATGCTGTTAAAGAAGGACATTCTGAGCAAAGAAGTCTTGGAATTGGAGCTACAAAAGGTTGGGAATGGATTACGGAACAAAATATTGAAAATCTAATTATCCAAGACAATAAAGCTCTAATCCAAACAACAGAAAAAGAGTGTAAATACAAATTCTCAAAACCAGTCGATGTGGTAGTGAGTAGTGAAGTAGCGGGAATCATGTGTCATGAAAATGTGGGGCATCCTAGTGAGGGAGATCGAATCCTTGGTAGAGAAGGAGCCCAAGCGGGTGAATCATTTTATAAGGATTTGTGGGAAGGAAAATTTGAGCCCGGGCTAATT
>JAEOUK010000120.1 GCA_016839385.1 Promethearchaeota archaeon | reverse complement strand
TTCTCCCATTTTTATTGCAAGAAATATAGATCTTCTTCATAATAGATTCCGTTTTCAGCTGCTTGATAAATTTTTACTACACCTGGTTTTCCAGGACGGAAACCAAAATCACTAGCTTCCTCTGTAAATTTTCCAACTCCTATACCACTCATTATATCTTCATCAACTATAGATTGAATCCATAGATATGGGATTGTTGCTCCAGGTTCTTGTTGAGCACGAAATACAAAATGCATGTAGTAATTCATTTTACCTTCAAAGATTAAGGGCCACCAAACCCCTTCGATGTAATAAACCTGTACATTTGCACCTAATACAATCATATCTACATAAAATTCAATCCATCCATCTTCTAAAACTGTTTCACGTACATACCCATGGTAAATACAATCTGAAATAGTTTCTCCAGTATCCCACTCATTATGAACAGCAAGATATAAAGTTGGGTCAGCATCCATCCAAGCAACATAATTAGATATTAGAAAATCATTTTTTTCTAAGAAGTCTTCAATTGGTCTATATGCTACATTAGCTTCTTTTGGTCCATGTGCATAAATAGCAGGAATAAAACTTATAAAGCAAATTCCAACAAATGCAAGTACCAACAATTGCATTGTTATTGATTTTTTCATTTTTTTCACCTTTTTTTTCCAAATTTATTTAAAATCACCGAAAGATGATCAATAAAAGATGATATCTTGATTCCATTTATAGTTTTTATTATCGGAGTTTCATGGTAATTCCGAATTATTTAGGTAGTGCAGAATATAGAATATGTATTATATCATCACTAATCCTAATTAATAAAAGATAAATAATGTTAGCTCAAAATGATAATAGAATAAATAGAAAAAAAAGATATATAGATTGGAAGATTAGAGTTTTAGATGCAGTTATTCGAGAAACAATTTTTCTAAACTTAATCCTCCAAGATCTATATTTTATTTAAAATTCAACCCTTCCTGATTTCTCTCCCAATTTGACATATTTTAGTAATATTCGATGTTGTACAACGTTATGTAATTAATTTTGAATCCAGAATGTCCATGTGGCCAATCAATGGTTTCTCCTGGTCCATATTTCGCATAGAAATAAAAGAATATATCAGTAGTCCCTGCTTCAATGGGAAATGGAGGATCGGGCCAAGGTTCGTCTGGAGCTGGATAAAACCACCCAGGTTCAAACACTACTCCACTTCCGAATGCTAAAAGTTTCAAAGAATTAACTTGGATTCCTAATTCCTCAGGGAAAAACAAAAATGCCCATGCAGTTGGAAGTTCACATCCTTGTTCTCTGGTTCCTCCAGGAATATCAAAATCCATTGGCCAAAGTGCTTGAGGATATATAGTTCCAGTAAATCCATCGTACTCGGCATCTAGTGTAAACTTGAGTTCAAAATAATAATCTACATATCCGGAAGCAATGAATTGACCATTATCACCGAAATAGTCCATTGTCCAAATAGGATCCCCATTTTCGTCATACAATGCATCCATGACTTCCATATACAAATCTTTTACCATTAATTTGATAGTAAATTCTAGAGATCCGTCTTTGCATAGTTTCTCTTTAATGACTCCATCAAATTCATATATATATTCAGTAAGAGGTTCAAATGTTTCCCAATCAAACAAAAAGAAATGATTCATTAAAGAATCTATCCACAACCAATAATTATTTCCTTTATAATCTCCACCTGTGTATCCTATGTACCATTCTGGCCCAATGGCAAATGGATTCGCGTCGGTCCAATCTGTGATCGGTCTAAACGTTACTCTTTTATTGTGACCTCCCCAACTTAAACCAGCGGGTATAAAGCCAAAAAGGCAAATCCCTACAAATGTTAATACAAGTAATTGGGTTGTTATTGATTTTTTCATTTTTTTCACCTTTTTTTTCCAAATTTGTTCAAAATCACCTAAAAGATGATCAATATGATATGTAAATTTGATTCCATTTATAGTTTATATTATCGGAGTTCCGCGGTAGTCCCGAGTTCCCTAGGGAGTACATGATAATAAATATAAATAGAATCGTTACTTATCTTCATCTAGAGATCATAATATTATCAATCTAAACTCGAAAATGTCAGCAATGAATTATCCCCCAGAAGAAATTACTAACCCTACGACAATGGAAAAAAAAAGTTATGAACATATTATACTTTGGATGCTATACAACAATGAAGAATGTGAATGGGCTGACTTTCTTCCAAAACCACTTGAAATTCCCACCTCAACATTATCGAGACATCTAAACTCTTTATTAAATGAAGGATATATAGGTAAAATCTCAAAAGGGCATTATCAAATTACCTTAGAAGGTAAGAGAAGGTATAACGCATTATCGAAAGCTAAAGAGAAAAAAAAAAAGTTAAGTTATCCTCCAAAAGTAATTTTAAAAAGTGGAAGGAATTACGGTCATTGGATTTTATGGATGGTTTATAATAATAATTATTGTAAGTGGTCTGACTTTCTCGAAGAACCTCTTTCTATTAATCAATCATCATTATCAAAAGAACTAAATAAAATGATGAAAAAAGGATTTATCAGAAAAGATCCTGAGTCAAAAGAATATAGAATAACTCAATCAGGTAAAGTAGAATATTCAAAGATGCTTTATGATTATGATTTAGATAGACAAACAATCTTAGATGAAGAGGCTAAACGAATAGAAGATATTACCAAAAAAACAATGAATTTTTTCAATATTTATAATATTGATGATAGACGTACTCAATTTAGGTTTCTAAATAATATGTTAAAATTAGATTACAATCGAGTTGAATCTATGTTAAAAAATGAAGAGGACTTTCATAAAATTTTATTTTTTCTTTCGG
>JAEOUK010000119.1 GCA_016839385.1 Promethearchaeota archaeon | reverse complement strand
TCGGTGAATATCTTCCATAGGTATATTTAACATGATACATTTTGCTTCAGCTGAATACACAATAAGTCCTCCTAAGAAGACTCGGCTTGCACCATCCACATTCGTAATTAAATGTCCAATTAATCCTCCTGTCATAGATTCTGCAAGACCTAATCGCAAGTTTGCAGCTTTAAGTGATTCGACTACTTCTGTTGCTAGAGCTTTCAATTCTTCCATAGTTACCTAATCCCAAAAATCCCTAGCCATATATAAGGTTTTTACACTACTCTCCAAGTAAATTGAAAAAAATTAAAGTCACTGTGTCGATACCCAAGACTCAAGGAATGGAATAGTAGATTTTGGTACGAGAGATTTCCATTCAAGTTTCCCAGAACGGAGTAAATTTCGAATCCGAGTTCCATTACAGTTTGACATATCATATTTTAATCCATATATTAGCGATTTCCCTTTCTTTTGTAACAATCTACCAATCCAGAGATTATTGGTAAATATTACATCAAAATTCTTTACTATTTCTAAGATTGTTCTTATCCAATTTTCGAAATTGTAGAGATCTGGTATTGGATTTATATTAAAACGCGATGTAGGTATACTTTCATCTTTTAATGTGTCTTCTATCATTTTTTTTCGTTCTTCATAGGTAAATGGGTTTTTAAGTTGTCCATGTATTTGAGAAGAACCAATTCCAATTTCAAGGATATCCACCAATTCTAATGCTTTTTTAAAAAGGTATACATGGCCTTTATGTAATGGTTGGAATCGACCGATAATCAAACCAGAACGATACTTAAGGGATTCAGATTTCTTTGAGTTTAGGACCAATAATTCATACACTAGCTCAGTGTAGTTGTTTTCAATGCTTTTTAACTCCATTTTTTGGAATCTGATATTGTCTATAGTGAGAGAATATACCTCCGAGAATTTCTCCCGGACATATGATTCCATGTATTCGTAGGTAAACGGTTCCGCATAGGGGATGAAAGTACTTAATTGGACTTTTGGATCTGTTTCGATTGAAATTTGAAAACGGATCAATGCATAAGTCTGAGAATTGAAGTCTTTTGAAGTATCTGGAAACACATAAGGCCCCATATCTCCAGTATGAAAGAATTTTAAATCCTCAATTTTAAAACATGCTAAGGGAAGATTCAAGGATTTTTCTTTTGGTATCAAGTTCATTCAGTTCCTACAATGTGCAAAATACTTTAGGATGTATTTTCATTAAAAATATATTAATAATTTGGAAAAGGATTTGGAAAAATGCCAAATGGTTGTTTCATAATCGATATTGATGTAAATGGAAAGTCGGTTGTTTTGGGGACGCATTTCGATAATGAAGAGGATTCAATAACTATTGATGATAATCTCATTTTACAGTTACAAATGGGATTAATGGATACGAAACTTCACGTATTATCTAAACCAGAGTATCATTTAGTTTCTTATATAGATAACTATCTGAAAAATCGGAAACGTCATAAATTAATTACTACAGTTGTGTTAAAGCCCAGTGATTCTCCCGAAAATTTCAGAGAAGGAGTCAAACTCGTTTCGGAAATCTTTACTAGTGACCCCGATATGTCGGATGCAGAGTTTAAATTAAAGCTTAGCGATGTTTATTATGATTATTTTGAAATTCCAACAATAGCACTAAATAAGAGGGAATTAGAGGCACGATTAGCAAAACGGGTTAAGGATTTAAACAAAAAGATGAAATTTGATGAAGCCAAAAATTTACTAGAAATTGTCAAAAAAGTTCCGAGAAAATTGTATCAAGCAAATCGAAATGCAGAACGTGCAATGAAAAGCGAACAATATGAACGTGCAGAACGTGAATTTACCAAAGCTATGAAATATGCTGAACAATTACAGGAAATAGATCTGGCTAAAGATTTCTTTGACAAAGCAAAACGAATGAGTTCTGTTCCCGGATTAAGACAACAGAGGGACAAAATGGTTGATAAAGCTCGAAGTGCATTAAGAAATGATAGACTTGAAGAAGCTTACACATTATATCGAGAGGCAGCTTCTTTATCTAAAATGTTATTCGATACCGATGCTGCAGAAGAATTTGAATTAAAATCGGATGCTCTCGCTAAATTCCATGAAATAGATAAACGATTTCGTAAAAAACCTGAAAATTAACTATTATTTTTTCGCTTGTGATGATGATGGATAATTCTCTCCAATCAAATATATGGAAAATCATATTATCCGAATCTATTTACACATTTGGAGTTATTAACTCAGTAAGAGTTCTTTTTTTCAATACTCTGAATTATACTCCTTTTCATTTGGCAATGTATGAAGTGATTACCTCGATAGCTATCGTTGCAAGTGATTTATTTACGGGAGTAATTGCTGATCGCTTAGGACGGCGGAATTCGGTTTTCATTTCAAATTTAGCTTTTTTAACCATGTCGATTATTTTAGGCACTACATATTGGATTTCAAGAGGGTTTTGGATCATATTAATAATTTGTGGGATTTTGAATGGATTGGAGTTTAGCTTTCGTTCCGGAGCAAAATCTGCTTTATTATATGATAGTTTAGTGCAATTGCATAGAGAAAACGAGTATTTAAAGATTAACGGCAGGATGAATGCTTATACAATAGCATCAAATGTAGTAGGAATGTTAATTGGAGGTTTTTTATTTGATGAAATGACAATTCTCCCATTTTGGATTTGGTTTTTTTTCATTTTAGCTGCTTCAATTATTCTTTTAACAGTTCAAGAACCGATTAATTATAATTCTGAAAAAAATTCATTTTGGACTGATGTCAAATTTGGAGTAAAGTATATTTTCAACTCTAAATCGCTTTTGTGGTTAAGTCTTTTTTTCTTATATTTTGATGTGTTTGCAGAAACCTATTGGGATACATACAGTCAAACACACATGGAAACTTTGATCGAAATAAAAGTTGGAGTCATTTTTGGGATAATTGGAGGATTTAGCGCCCTCGCTTCGTATTTCATAGAAAAAATTGAGAAGACCATTGGAAGAAAAGGGATGTTATATGGAATTGTGGGAATCCAAGTAGTCTTGTTTCTTGGTATAGCATGGGCTAAAACATGGTATCTACTCGCTATTCTCCTATTATTCTTAGATATTAATCGAAATGTTGGTTACCTTCTCTCAGATGCATATAAAAATAAGTTAATACCTTCTGAACATCGAGCAGCTGTGCTTTCTGCAGATAGTTTCTTGCATAACGGATTATTTGGTGGAGGTTTGATTATATTAGGAGGAGGGTTGTTGATAGATAAATTTACAGATTATTTCGGTATTCTATTTACAATTTTTGCAGTCTTAATATTGGTGATAAATGGAAGTCTTTTGTTAGGACGCGATTTACAGAAGCAAAGAAAACAACGGATTGATTAGATACATAAGGATTTTCTCCCAATTCACTTTATTTAGCTAAATGTCTAGTCTTTCAATTGATGATCATCTATTTTTTCTAATAAAGGATCGCGTTTTTATAAATGGAAGCTGATAAATAAACGTCGATTTAGTTTATCGCATATAAAATTATAAAATAATAAAAGTTGTGAGACTATGGCTAGAAGACAAAGAAACCAAAAACCTAAGGAAGAAGAACGGGAAGAGCGTCGTGAAAGTCGAAAGAAAGACTTGAAACTCATCCCTATCACCTTTAATGAGACAGTTAGCCTTTATTTAACTCACGATGGTGAACCTGCAGAGACCGAATCTGAAACTGCGGGTAAATTTAAAATCGAAAACACCAGTGATAAGGACCGAATATGGGACGTTGAACTCGAATTAGATGATACTGGCAGCACTAACTTAGATGGAACCATTGAAATTCGTGAGATTAATCCAGGAGAAACTGAAGAAGCTGAATATAAAGTCAAGGATGAACCTAAAAATGTGCTGAAAGTCACAGAATATTTGAGCACTTACGATGAAGAAACTGCCTCATATTCTCTAATCTTAGGCAAGAAGAATGAAATCTTTGGGAAACTTACTGTTTACAATGATTCTGATGACGATTTGAAAAATCTTGAGATCTACAAATATGTCCCTGCAGAATATGAAGATGTATCAGTGGATACAGAGGATTTAGATGGAGACCGTGTAATTAAATGGACAATTGATGAATTGCCAGCTGGTCGAGATGAAATTTTCAAATTTAAATTCTATATTACGGTTGAAGATAAAGATACCAAAGTTCGAACCGGAAAAATTGTTGCGAAGTATTCTGCTCCATATTTACTTAGTGGATTGAAAGCAGATGCAGAAAAATTCAAAAGCTCGACGAATAACAACATGTACCTTTCTGTAGACGAAGAAGATGAAACTCCAAACCGATTTGAATGCAAATTTGTGTTCGAAAATAAATCAGAATTCGATGTGAAACTTCTTGAAGCCGATGTGCACGATGTAAATGCACCAAGTAAGAATTTTGTAAAAGTTGATCGAGACACAAAATTAGGTAAAGGAGAAACATGGGCTTCTGATATATGGGAGTATGATGTAGAAGAAGGAGTCGATCCTCAATTTATTAAACGTGTTGATTTTACTACACTCGCAGAAGTAATAGCAGAGACCTTAACAAGCGTAGACATTGAAGATTTTGAATTAGCTGTCGCAGCTCTAGAAGCCGATCTGAAGTATGATGCTGAAGAATTAGCTTCTTACCGTGAAACTGTATTCCACGCTATCGCATGGATTGAAAACACTGGTGGAGCTGACTT
>JAEOUK010000118.1 GCA_016839385.1 Promethearchaeota archaeon | reverse complement strand
ATGCATCCATTCGAATGAGATCTAAAGCATCATGCTCGTTAAATAATGACTCATCAATGCAAATTGGTGTATCCGTAGATTGCCTAAGGATTTTATTACTATATCTATTCCATACCTTTAATGGTTGTTCACAGAAAGTTAGTTTGAAAGGTTCTAATTCTTTTAATGCTCTTACAGCAGTAGGAAGATCCCAAGCTTGATTTACATCTATAGCAATTTGGACTTTAGTTCCATAAATTTTTCGTAGTTCGCTAATTAAGTTTACACAATAGTCAACATCGTCATTAACCTTCACTTTAAAGAACCGGACACCTTGATCATAATATTTTTTCGCTATTTTAAGAGCATCCTTTACAGATTTTTGAATCCCAATCGTAAGATCTGTATGGATTTTCCTGTTAGAACCACCGAGTAAAGAATAAACTGGCATTTTCGCTCTTTTCCCTATAATATCAAATAATGCACTATCATAAGCCCATCGGATTTGAGAATTATATTGAAACTCATCATTCATTTTTTTCTTTATTAGATCAATTTCTAGTGGATTTTTTCCAACCAAAGTTTGAGCAATCAATTTTCCACTCTCAATCGCTGATTCTTGAGAATCTCCCGTAACTGGATTATAGGGACAACACTCTCCCAAACCATAAATTTTTGTATCAGTTAGCACTTTTACCAAAACATTTTTTGCAACAGTAGTAGTTCCTAAAGAGATTGTAAAAGGAGACTCAAGGGGGATGTCGAAATAATATAATGTAATAGATTTGATTTTCATTTATAATCACATGCTATCTTATTTGGTGATTCATTTACTGAACTATTACTTATAATATTCTATATAGATCCAACAGTCGTTTTTTTAATAGAAAGAACCAAATAATAGTAAACTTAATTTTTTGATTTTCTATGGTAAAGCGTAATGTGCAACTTACTGGTAGGGAATCCTATACCATAACTCTCCCTAAAAAATGGATTTTGGATAATAATATAAAAAAAAAACAGCCATTATTCATGAAGGAATTGAAGAACGGTGGGCTCCTTATTCATCCAAATTTAATAGATGAGGACATGAAAGAGGTTTCCTTATTGGTTATTGAACCACATCAAAGTTCTGAATTGATTTTTCGCTCGATTATGGGGCATTATTTTTCAGGAAAAAATGTTATGAAGATCATTGGAAAAGGTCCTTTTAAGCCAGAGATGTTAGAAACCATCAAAAAGTTTGCTGAAAACATTGATTCGGTTGAAATTGAAGAGGAAACCCTAAATAGTGTAATATTAAAGACCCAAGATTATTTTTAAATTAAAAATTATCGTTATCTAACAACTACTATGGGTAATTATGTTGAAGAGGCGTTAGAGAAATTACATGACTTGATAATGCACAATGATAAGGATTTAGTTAAGGACGTTTTGGAAATTGAAGCAAAAATCAATAGACTCTATTGGGAATTATATCATATCTATAGTCTTCTTTTAACTCAACCTCATATGATTGGAAGATCTATAACTACAATACTGGATTTATATCATTTAGTCTTAAATTTAGAGCAAATGGGTGACCGTATTGCAGAAATTATCATATTATTCCGTGATAATGAATTTGATTTAACATCTAATCCACTTCAAGCATTTTATCTTGAGATAATTTCTTTATTGAAATCAAATTCGCGGATGATAATTGATAATGTGAACAAATTAACTCCTGAAATGGCAAATCAGACTATAGAAAATGGGGAATTCATACAAAAAAAATGTGAATACACATTTGAAGAGTGCAAAAATTATCCAGAAAAAATAATTGAATTATTTAAAATTACTGCGTCTTTGAAAAGTGGCGGTCGAAATATCCAAAACATTGGTGAAATTTTATTTAATCTATTAGGAACCCAAGAAGAGAAGAAATAAAGACAGATTATTCATAAGTATATGATGTTTTTCTCGATTTTACCCCTAAGTACCCCTTGGAAATCATTTCCTCCAATAATTCAGGAGGTTTATCAGACACATCTTGAGATTCATTAAAATAGACCAATTCGATATCCCTCAATATATCAAGCAGATTTAGCAATATATGCGTAGAAATGTGAATGATCAATCCAGTAAGTGGATTCAAAAATATCATAACCAATTCTTTCAAACTTCAGATTCGATTGGATAAACTGAAGTCAAAAAAAAATGAAAAGTAGAAGTTGAATTTATAATTCTCCTAATTTTCCACCATTAATTTCAAGGACATTTCCGTTCATGAAGAAGGATTCTGGACCTGCTAAGAACTTAATGACATCACTGACATAACTTGTCTTACCAATCCCAAAGGGGATTTTTCCTTCGTACATATCTTTAAACTTACCTTCTGCTTTAGTCAGCAGATCTTCTGTTAACGGAGTTGCAACAACAGTTGGTTTGACAGCATGACTTCGCACATTGTATCTTACTAATTCTTTTGCAGCCGTAAGTGTCATTCCTACTACTCCAGCTTTACTCGCTGCGTAATTCATTTGCCCTATATTCCCGGTCGCAGCCATGGAACTGATGTTTATTATGCGCCGATCAGGATATTCATTAGTACGAAGTTGCCCCATTTCTTTGCATTTTGCAATCCATCGCTTTGCACAAGCTTGAATGGTAAGATATACTCCTTTTAGGTTTATGGCAATTACAAAATCAAAATCCTTTTCTGGCATTTTATGTATCATGTTGTCTCGTAATACACCTGCACTATTGATCAAGATGTCAACAGTTCCCATTTCATCAAATGCTTTTTGGACTGCTCCATCAACACTTTCGTAATTACTTACGTCTCCTTTGATGAAGAGCACTTTTGCTCCCAGAGCTTTACAGTCTTCAGCGGTTTTATTGCCACCTTCTTCGTTTATATCGAAGATCGTAACCCTGGCTCCTTCTTTAGCGAAATCCAGTGCAGTTTGTCTTCCAATTCCGGTAGAACCACCGGTTAAAAATACAGATTTATTTTCAAACTTTCCCATATTTGATCACTCTTAAAAGTCGTGATTAGACTTTTTTTTTGCTCTGATATAAAATTTGTGACCAAAAGTCATGAATTAGAGTAAAGACGAGAATTGATATAGGAAACAATGAATATTTATGTCAATGACGGAACAACGATCTCAAAGTGTGCAATTACCTTTATTCAGATATTTCATTTTGAATTTTTTTGGTTTTACAATACCGTTATTTCCCTCCTTCTTCCTTGTGGCTTTTTACTACCCTTTCGTGACCGTAATTATGGGACTCAATGCGTATATAGCATGGATTTTTTTTCCATTATGGTTAATTGGAGCTATTATTCTTTGGATAGTTTTGACAATTGAGTTTGCAGCAGTAATCACACGGTATTGGAGAAAAAAATCTACTCCTGTAGAGGGAGTGTTTCACCGTACTTTTACTAATGGAAATGTAGAAGACGAATACCTGAAATACTATCATGATCGAGGTTATATAATAAAATTTCCTGTGTGGTTGGCTTCAAAATCTCCATTTCCATGGTTGTTAAAATATGTACTTGTTCGAATCGGGTATCAGAACCGGATTGGTAACAATGTAACGTTTATGGACACAATCCCTGGTTTAGAATTTACAACGATTAAGGATAATGTTATATATTATCCAGGAAGTTCGACTGCTAGTCATGTAGTGGACTCAATTTTTGGAAACATAACGATTAAGGAACTCACAATTGAAGAAAACTCATCAGTATTTCCCCATACAATTATCGGACCAGGTGTACTTTTGCAAAAAAATAGTGCATTATTGCCTAGGTCTGCGGGAATTAAAGATTGGAGAAGTCAAGCTGATAAGAAATATTATTCGGGTTCCCCGGGGAGCCCTATTAAAAATTATGAAGGAATCGTTTCTAAACTCCCTAAAATATTACAAAAACGGTTAAGTGACCAAGGATACCTCTTGGGAAGTGAAATTGATAGATTCAGTGAAGAAAATTAAATAAAAAAATATAAAATGATTACTCTTCTTTATGTGAATACCATTCACGTTGAGCTTTTTTAATGCTAGGGGGTAAATTTGCATATGGATCTTCCGCTTCCTTTAATTCGTATTCAATTCCCGTACGAAGTTTGGAAATTGGATGTACGTATCCAACTTTGGCAATTTCATTCGCTCTCCGTAAAGCAGTTCTCCGTGAAATTAATCCAGTTCCTTCCGTGTAACTAAAAATCCACCTTTTATTCGTATCATCTCGCTCGAGAAAGATCCCACTCGTTTTTGCATCCGTAGGATCAAATGTTCCCGAATCGCTATTCCACCACAAAATCAACGGTCCAGATTGTTCTTCAGACATAATCCATCACAAATGTGTAGTATAACTAGTTATGCACCTAGTCATCGTAAAAATGTTCCTCTTATTCTTACGGATTTCTTGAAATTCCATAAAAATAGATGAAAAATTTTAATGGAATTCGATCCGTAAAGAAATTAGATTTAATATGGTTAAAAAGCAATCCACCAACGATAAACAGAAAGAAATAGGAGTAAAATTCGATCTTGACCCAATTTTCAAACCCAAATCTATGGTAGTTGTAGGAATATCCACTAAGAATTATGTAAATCCAGGAACTACAACATTTTTGAAAAATGTATTTGAAATGGATTTGGGTGATCGATGCTATGCAGTAAATCCTCGTGGAGGAGAACTTGAAGGCCAAAAAGTATATCGAACTGTGAACGATCTACCCGAAATACCAGATGTGGCAGTAATTGCAGTTAAGCCAGCGATCGCAGTGTACGCCATTGAAGAATGCATTTACAAAGGAGTCAAAGGATTGATTTTGATTAGTGGGGGTTTTGCAGAAACTCGAACTAAGGAAGGTATCGAGTTGCAAAGTCAGATTACAGAATTATGCGTAGATAATAATGTACCCTTAATCGGTCCTAATTGTGTGGGAATTTTTCATCCTCCTTACATAGATTCAATATTCCTACAATCCGAGAAATTGGTTTTTCCTCCAAAAGGAAATGTAGCAATTGTCAGTCAATCTGTAGGAATTATGTTGGATCAATTCTTCT
>JAEOUK010000117.1 GCA_016839385.1 Promethearchaeota archaeon | reverse complement strand
ACTGCTTCATTATATTTTACGCCATAAATTAGTGGAAAAATATGAGGAATCAAAATGATTATGATCCCAATAAAAATAATATTCATTAAAAATAAAACAAGTAATTGCTTACGAACCTGAAATGAATATACTCTTTTTTCAGGTTTCTCAGCAATTTTTGGCATCACCAATTTTTGAAGTAGATCTATTGGATTTTTTACACTTTTTGGTAATATTGAAGAGACTCGATAAATGGCAACTTCAGTAAATCCACCAATAACTCCTAAAAGAAAACCATCTATCGAAGTCGATATAGTTAATATTAGATTTGCCCAGGTTAATGAACGCCCATAAGATATTACATCAGGATCTCGGCTGACATTGTCAAGATCTCTTATTGTCCAAAAATATATTAAGCCATAAATAACGAGGTTTGTTCCATAGTTCGCAATTACCAACCAAACTAAATCCTTATCTAGCCAAAGAAAGAACATTAAAGTGGCTGTATTTATTATTGATTGACACATACTTACTATACTTACGATCTTAAATAATTTCCTACCACTTAAATAATCTAAAACAAGAGAAAACGTATAGGTAAAAGGTCTCAGAAAACCTGCAACTAAAAAAGCAGTTGCTAAAACATTTTCTCCTTCATTCAGATAATAGACACAAAATAACGTTGACCCGGTCGCAAATAATATTCCCCATCGAATTCTAGCTTTTGCAGCATCAATAATCGCTCCTTGGTTTCCACGTGCAACTGTTTCTAATAGCGCAACAGATAATCCTGGTAACATCAAGAACATTAATATATTCATAGAATCATTTAAGAAGCTAAATTGCCCATAAATATTTTTTGTTAACATCCGTGCAAACAATACTGAACGGACAAAACCTAGTAAATTGTCAAGTAAGATTGGTAGAGAAAGCCAAAATCCCCCCTTTAAAAAATATCTTATATCTATACCAAACTGACCGCTAGACCAGCTGAAGATTTTTTCAATTCTTTCTTTTATTTTCAATTTGAGAAAAATCATTAAAAAGTCGTAATTACATCTTTAAAATATTCGTAAATAAAAAATAATTCTGTCAAAATCTAGAAAAATGTGATGAAGTAATAAGAAAAAATTATAAATTGATTCATCATAAACAGAGATTCAAATATCTTTAATTACCTTCTCTTGACTGGATATTAAATATATTTCCCAAATTTAATTTTCATATTACTAGCTACAATTTTTAATCTCTGCATAATACAAAACCCTCCCATCACTGTGTAACTGATTAATAGAGACAAAAACGGCATGTTATATCTTGGGTTTGGTCGCCGAAAAATAACACCAACCACTGTAATATAGATCAATATACATAACACACTTGCTGAAACAACATCCCCTCTCCAGAGGTTCACCAAGATTTGATAAATTGCCAGTAACAAAAATAAACAATGGAATAAGCGGTAGCCTAACTGAACGAATCCAATATCAGGTAATGATTCTAATCCATTCGGATGAAACCAAAATTCTATGAGTCGGTTGAAAATATATCGAAGATATATTCCGGGGGATTTAATTAATAGAGATAAATCCCACAAATCACTTGTGCGACCATATTTCAGATAATAATCATATAATTCATCAGATTGATCGATTGAGGAGTCTCTTTCCTCAGACCAATCCTCAAATTCATCGGATAAATAACCTGTATCCGTTATCTTAACTTGAATGGCTGAAGTTCGTGAAGTAAAGAATATTTTATTAAACCTTAAGTAATTTCTAATTATCCAAGGCGATATAACAATTAGTCCAGAAATAATAAATACAAATAATAGATGAATATCCTTTTTAAGGTCAATCTTCTTAAAGAAAAAAATGAATGGAAGTAATAATGGGAAAACGATTAAAGTCTCCTTCACTAACAAAGTGGTTCCAAAAGCTAATCCAGAAAAAATCGCATTTCTTAAGTTAGTTTCTTGAACAAATTTAATGAAGTAATACCAAAATATTAATATAATTAAAATATAAAGAGTTTCTGTTAAATATAAAACAACATTGCCAATAAATGGAGGAAAGATTGCGAAAAGAAAAGCACTCATAAGTGAAATCTTGGTTGATGCAACCTTCTTTGTTATCAAGAAAATCATCCCAATAGAAACAACACTAATAATTGTTTGGATTATTCGAATCATCAGTAGAGATTTTCCAAAAACCGTGAATACCCCACAAATTAATAGTGGATATCCTGGTGGAAATTTGGCATATGGAACATCTGCTTCTGTACCAAATGTCCCATAATCACACATATTTTCTGCTACTGTTATGTATTCTAGTGCGTCATTTTGAAGCCGATAATCGATAGGGAAAATGGTTATGATCAATAATCGAGAGAGTAATCCTATAAATAGGATTATTATAAATTTCCTGTGCTCTGTGGAATTTCTAAGCAATACTTTCATTATTGGTAAACACATTATTTATTGAATACTCTTTTTACAAGTATTACAAATTTTCTGAAAGGTTTTTACTAAGTGCGTATGTATAAATTGTTCCGAAGATAATGATAACGATTGTACTTATTAATCGGTCGATACTTAATGCAGCTACACTTGCATTTAGTTCATAACCTAACACAGATGCCAATCCAGCAACTATTCCTTCTCTTACACCGAGTCCACCTGGCGCAAAACTAACAATTCTCGTTAGTATTGTTGAAGATGAAAAAAGAAGACATTCAAAAAAGGATATATGCTGAGATAAACTTCGAAAAGAAAAATAGTACCTATAAGCAAAAAGAATTGTATTTAATATTTGCAAAAATAATAAAATCCCCAGAAGCCTTAAGTTGGAACGTAGAATTTTCCAACCTTCAACAAAATTTTTTAATATTTTATACACCTTAGAATTAATCAATATTCGTTCGAAAGGAAGCCATAAAATTAGTATAGACATTAACATACAAAAAAATCCTAATGCCAACCAAATTGGAAAAATAAAATTTCCACCAATCCACCAAACAACCAATATGGACAATCCTAGTAATCCGTTTATTGAAACAAAACAAACATATAAAACAAATATTGAACTCAAAAAACTAGAGTATGGAAAATCATATTTTTTATTCAAATACACACTCTTAAAAATTATCCCTCCTGAAAATGGAAGCAAATTAGCAAATGTATTTACAGACGCCAAACCAAGACCTTCATTCCACGTCACATTCATCCCCATTGCTCGATAAAAAAAATAATTTGTCATCCCGTTATTAATAAGAAAAGCTAACACTAATAAAATTAATATTAAAATAATTTCAAATGAAAAATTAAATAATTGTTTTAAATCGTCATATGAAAAATAGAGATAAAGAACTACGATCAAAACGACTAAGAATGTAAATATTAATGGACCTTTTGTTTTAATAACTCTATTAGTGGACTTTATTTCTGGGTCAAGATTACTTTTATTCAACTCGATACCCCATTTTTTCCATTAATGGACCACAAATTTCGTTGAAACTTTTCCGATTTGATATTGACCATTCAGCATAATCTGGGAATTCTTTATCACTTGCATGGATTTTTTGTCCCAGCCATGGTTCGATATCAACATCTGAATAATCAATTGGTATCATTAAACTGCAAGAAATGGATTTTAGCAATTCTGATAAATTTTGGATAGCATTTTCGGATAAAAAAATATCTTCAAATTTTATTGTGATTACATTTGGATTTGAATTTATTGAGTCAAGGGCATATTGATTAAGAGTCCTCCAAGCCCAACATATTTTCTCAAACAGATTCATATAACTCCATTTTTCTCGATATTCATTCCAATACATATCCCTAGCAGTAGGCCAGGTATGAGCAAGTAAACTTCGCAACCATCCTTTGTTGTACATCAACCCCCAATTCATTTTCGATTGGACCCAAGTATATCCATTTCTTATAATATATACTACGCATTGTTGTTTATAGACATTTTTCAGAACATCAATCAATCCATAATAACCAGCATTTGATTCAATATATATTTTTCCAGGTTGGGATTCTACAAACAACATCCGTTGTTCAAGAACTTTTGAAACCGCATCAAAATACTCTAGTTTACTAGTTAATCTCGCATCCGAAAGGCTGATTAGGCTGCCTTTGCCTTGTAGTCTCCTAATTATCAAGAAATTAATACCCACATCGTTAATTTGTTTTCTTAAGTTTCTAATTTTCTGCCCTAAACCCTTATATTGATAAAAATTTATGACATCTGGTTCATGGAATACCGATGAGTCTTCAATAATTTCACGGAAAAACTCTGAAAAAAATAACGTACCAGTTCGTCCCAAAGAAGTAATAATTATTGTTGGTTTCTCGATCATTGCCATTTCAATGTATAACCATTTTTATCCATTTCACCTCCACATATAACTTCGAAGGTTTTCTTCATGGGATAACTCCAATCCCGCCAATGTGGTATTTTATAGTAGTGCGTAATATTTTTCGGTTTGTAAATAGAATCAACCCATACATTTTTAGGAATTTCGATATTCAAATTTCCGGCAAGATTTTCCTCGAAATATGTGTAATCTGAAATTAACTTTTCAAAATGAACTGTTTTATTAATTTCCTTCCTTAAATACTGGTTTTCAATTGACCAATACCAACACAACTTTTCAAATCTGCTCATGATTTTCCACCTTTCAAACCATGGCGAATCTTCTTTAGGGTGAATACTGCTGGTTATTGGATCCTTGATTGTAAATGTTCTTCTGGACATCATTGACCGAACAACATCCCTACCATCTCTGATCAAATGAATAAGTTTTACTGAAGGAATAATTGTTTTTATGGCGGGGGCATGCCGCCTTAATATAGAATTTACTTCACCATATATCATTTCCGTTATATGTTTATTACGATAGAAAATTTCATATTGACGAAAAGAATTAATATAATTTTCTGCATCAAATTCATCGAAGTAAGCTTGTAAATAAGCAAAAAAATCTAACCTAACAGGTTCATGATATGTTATTACATTTTCTGATTTATTGAGTAGTTCCGTCAGAAACAAACTTCCAGATCGTCCGATCCCCAAAAGAAAGAATATTATTCGTTCAGAAAACCATGGACCAACTAGTTGAATTTGGTTGCCAATACGGTGTTTAATGATTTTTGAAGAAAAAAAAATCGAATATTTTCCATATTGGTAAAAACTCCATTTAATTATTCTCTTTGTTGAATTCATTACAACTTTATTGATTACAATGGAGTAAAATATTCGATATCTCGAAAATATATTGATTTGTTATAGAATGCCAATCAAATTTCGTTTTTGCTCTATCACGTCCATTCATTCCTAATTTTTTTCGTAATTGATCATTATTAATCAATGAGATAATTAACCTAGCTATCCCATCCCAATCTTCTGGATCTTGTAAAATTCCAGTTACACCATCTTCAACAGCATCTGTTATCCCACCAATTTTTGTAGATATTACGGGTTTACCAGCTGCTGCTGCTTCTACTAATACAATTCCAAATCCTTCAATATCTCCAATAATTGGAATTGCTGGAAGTATAAAGATATCACACGCATGATATAGCTTCAACAAATCTTCATCTTTTACATAACCAAGTAATCGAACATTTTTTTCTAGGTGATATTTATTAATTATTTTTATTATTCCTTCTTTTACATTTGCACTATGTGACAATGATTCGGTTGGATCATCTCCAACAATTAAATATAGAATATTTGGAAATTCTCTAACCACCTTTACAAAAGAATGTTGTAAAAATTCACCAATGCCTTTTCTTGGAGCTAGTCTACCAGTGCTTAATAGGATGAAATTATCATCCAAATCATATTCATCTTTTATTTTATTAGTATTAGGAATTTCTTCGAACTTTGAAAATTCAATCCCAGGAGTCAATATTTTTACTCGAGATGGATGAATGTTCCGATTGATCGCCACAAATCTAGTCGATTGACTATTTACGAAAACTAGATCAAATTTTGATAAGAGTTTTACAAACAACAATTGATAAATTGGATTCGGATAAATCAAATCCAATCCATGGGTATAAATGACCTTTTTTTTCCTGAAAATCCAACTCAAAATAAATACAACCGGAGAAACAAATGCACTTCCACCAAATATTATGTTGAAATTCTCTTTTTTTAATTGAAAATATCCATTAAAAATTGCGAAAATAAAGAAGTGAATTAGTCCATTTTTTCTAGGACGAAGAATTTTAATTTTTTTTTCCGATTCTTCTTTTGAGTCACTATATGGACCAATGACTAAGATATCTGCCTCACTTGAGAGATTATGAGCAAGTTGATATAACAGGGTTTCCATTCCACCAATTTTGGGTGGGAAATTCCAAGTGATAAGCAATATTCGAATTTTGATGAAATTTACTCCATTTTGATTAGCATGATTTATCACATTTATTTATTATTAATACCATCAAACCGCATTTGTGCAATTTGTTCTGATACCAATCCGATCAGGAAAATCAAAACCGATACTATCATCAACATTGCCGATGTAGGACCATATCTCATCCCCAAGAAAAGGACTTTGAACAAGCCATACCCGATCCCTAGCATGAACATGGATATACTAATAGGTATAAAAACTTTTAAGGGTGAGAAAAATGTTGACACTTTAATAATAATTAGAAAAAATTGAATTCCATCTTTTATTAGATTAATCTTACTTCTCCCAACTCTTTTTTTTGTTTTGATGGGAATAAATGATAAGCTATAACCAGAACGGGTAATAGCAAGTGTAAGTGTTGTGGGATACGAGAATGTATTGGGTAAAAGATTTACGAAGTTCTTGGCGATTTTTGTACTAATACATCTAAATCCACTGGTTAGATCTTCGATTTTTCTTCCACAGATGTAAGAGGCTAATTTGTTATAAATTAAATTTGCCACATCACGGTGAAACGCTGTGTCTGAATCTCTGGTTCTAGCACCTACCACCATATCAAAACTTTGTAGATTCTCCAACAGCTGCGGAATATATTCAGGCGAATGTTGTCCATCTCCATCCATCATCACTAACCACTCATTCACAGCATTCCGTATTCCTGTTTTTATTGCAGCTCCATTTCCAATATTGTATGCATGTTTAATCACTTTCGCGCCTGAATCAAGAGCAATCTTTGCTGTATTGTCTGTTGAACCATCATCAATTACGATAATTTCATGTGAATAATTTTGATTTATAAGTACTGTGATGGTTTCTGAAATAAGATTACCGATGATTTTTTCTTCGTTCTTCGCTGGAATTATTATAGATATTGATTTTTTGTCTTCGGACATAAATATGCCTTTTAATCAGGTGTAATCGTAAGGAAAAAATGAAGACGATTAATGAATAATGCCATTCAAATGTATTATACGCTATAATTGGTGCAATTAAAATATGGCTCAATACTTCAAATAATAAAAAAATGCCCACAAAACTCACCCGCTACGCCGAAGGCGTCATGGAAGCTGTCTGGTTAGCAGCGATCATCATGACCCCCCTCTTCTTCAACAAGTACTCCAGCCGCATCTTTGAACCCGATAAAGCGACCTTATTACGTACCCTTGCCCTGGTCATGCTCTTCGCCTGGGGGATAAAGCTTTTAGATCAGTATCTTACCGGCAAGAGAAATTCCTCTGGTGTGGCGGCGATCAAATCATTACTTAAAGAACCCTTTATTTTACCCATCGCGCTTCTTGGGCTCGCCTACATCCTATCCACCCTATTTTCAATTACCCCAAGGATCAGTTTTTGGGGTTCCTACCAGCGGCTGCAGGGATTTTACACCACCTTTGCCTATCTGGTCCTGTTCGCGGTGATGGCAGGCAACTTGCGCAGCCGGGACCAGGTGGACAGGTTGATATCAACAGCTGTTCTCACCAGCTTACCCGTCAGCCTGTACGCCATCCTCCAGCATTATGGCATTGACCCCATCCCGTGGGGTGGTGATGTGACCCGCCGGGTTGCTTCCCACATGGGAAATCCCATCTTTGTCGCCGCCTTCCTGATTATGGTCTTCCCGCTCACTGTTGGCAGGATTGTTGATTCTTTCCAGAAAATCCTGCGTGAGACGGAAGACTTATGGGTCCAAACTGCTAGAGCCACGGTTTATATCTTCATTGCTGCTTTGCAGCTCATCGCGATCTATTTCAGCCAGAGTCGAGGCCCTTGGTTAGGTCTTTTCTCCGGCGGTTTCTTCCTCTTTGTTTTGCTAACCCTCCACTGGCAGAAGAGAGGCTTGACCATTGCGGTTATCCTCCTTGCTGTGTTGGCTGCCAGTTTCCTGGTTGTGCTAAACCTGCCTGACGGACCTTTAGAGAATCTTCATTCCATGGATACCTTCCGTAGACTTGGTCAGCTGCTGGATACCCAGAGTCGCACGGCGCGAGTACGTACGCTCATCTGGGGTGGTGCGGTCGAGATGGTTTCTCCCCACGACCCGATTGAATTTCCGGACGGCAGAGAAGACCCCTTCAACGCCCTACGCCCTTTAATCGGCTACGGTCCTGAATCCATGCATATGGCTTACAACCCATT
>JAEOUK010000713.1 GCA_016839385.1 Promethearchaeota archaeon | reverse complement strand
TTTCATACTTGTGAAGAAAAATGGGAAAAATGTATTAAAAATTATTATGAGTATTGCATTTACTTTTCTTACCTTTACATTATTTCTGTTTTTCGGCATGTTTCTTATTCCTCTTATAACTTCAAGTGCATTAGTATACTATATTTATATGGCATTTTGTGTCATTATCGCTCTTCTCTTAACATACTTGTATTTTTCAGATAAATTATCTAAATTTCCCAAGAATCTATATGTATTAATTATTGGGACTTTTATCGGAGCTTTCATGGCAATTGCTATGCCAATGTGGACAATGATTGTGCTTTTGGTTGGGATCAGTATATGGGATATTATTAGTGTAAAAAGAGGACCCATCAAGGGCATTATGGAAATTATGGGTCATGTAAATCCGGATGAAGAACGAAATCTCACAAAGGAAGATTTTGATCAAGCAGAAATTCAAATTGGGATTGGGGATGTCGCGTTTTATAGCATGCTTACATCTGGAGTTTTAGTCTCTTCAAGTACGATCATTATTCCAGGAATTCAAATGACCATGCTGGGAAGTATAATTACTACCATATGCACTGCGATGGGTATTTTGATAGGTGCTTTCATTACAATCCAAGCTTTACGTAAAAATGCTATATTACCAGGATTACCTTTATCAATATTCATTGGATTAGTTTTTGCTGCTTTGAGTTATTTTATTCTGATCAATATCCGCTATTTTTACATATTTGTTCCATAGTTCATTAACGAAATTCCGTAAAAATACGTTATTAGATTTTTTATATCAAAGAGAGTTAGAGGAATTATTACTATACTTAAGAAAATTGGAAACTGTTGTATATGAAAATCGAAAAAGCCTCAGCTAATCTTGAAGCAGAAGTGATAATGCGCGGACTATGTGCGCATTGTGGAGCTTGTGGAACATTTTGTCCTCATATTGAGTATTTAAATGACGGATTACCTCATATCTTAGACGCTTGCAATGAAATAATTGGACAATGTTATAATAGCTGCCCAAGAACAACTTTTGATGTAAATACAATAGAGAAAAAGATGTTTGGAAAATCTCGCTCAGATGAATATTTGGGCTATTTCGAAAAAAGTATTTTAGTCACATCTAAAAAATCCATTCTCAATGCTTTAGTTGAAACCGCATTTAAAAATTCTATTGTGGACTCATTCATTGTTCCAAAAACCCTAAGTAAAAAACCAATTAATAATGTTCCTGTAACGGTCACTAAGCCAAAAGATATTCCAGAATTAAATGGAATTAATTTAAACTATACTGGACCATTAATCACTGGGGTAAATGCTGCTTACTTAGAGGGATATAAGTCTGTTGGTTTGGTTGGTAATCCTTGCCACTTCCAAGGAGTAGCTCAAATGAGTCATAATGATTTTAGAACGGGAATAAAAGTACAATCTATCAAAATTTCCGTAATGTGTGCTGCTGGAGGTGCAACGGGATGTATGTATTGCATTGATTATGCTGGTGAATTCTCAGATATCTCTTATTCTGATATAAAACAAGAAAAAGATCATGCCATTCTTCTTATTCGCACGCCTTTAGGACAGAAACTGGTTGATCAAGCTATCAAAGATAAAAAACTAGAACTGATAAATGAAGTTCCAGATTTATCAAATATACAAGAACTTGCAATGAAGAAGAAAAAACGCAATATTAAGAATCTCCTAAAACTTCAAAACGGAAAAATTGGTTATTTGGAATTGAACAGCGATAATCTGACTGCTTTATTTTAAACCATTCCGTAACATTTTTGATTTAGTTTCCATTGAATACAGTCATAATCTAGAGGAACATGACAATGAGTACACAAGAAGAACTAGATATTATGGCAAGAGAAATTGCATCCCAAAGGAATTTACCTTACACAATAAAAATCGAGAAAATTGAAGGAGAAAAATTATACTGTCGCAGCTCTTGGGGTAATCACATTGTTTATATCAAGAAAAAAGACAAATATATATTGGAATCTGAGTTGAAGCTTTAAAAAAAGGTATCTATTTGTTCTGCAATTTTATTTGGTTTATTTGGCACAGTGATAAGGTTCTGTACAATCCATTTTGAAAGAAGATTTCGATATTTATTAAATCTGTTATCCATCAAAATAATTGCACCTTTATCTTCTAATTTACGAATGGGTCTTCCTGCTGCTTGATTTGCACGTTTCATAGCTGGGCCTAAATACGCAAAATCCCATCCTTTTCGAGATCCAAATTTTTTATCATAATATTTAATTTTTGCATCTGTCCTTGGTGTAGAACGATGGAAAGGTAAACCCACAATCACTACTGAATTCATATAGTCACCTGGATAATCCTGTCCTTCACTATTTCTTCCTCCACATACCCCGAGTAAGACTGCACCTCTTCGTGTTGATGCAGATTTGTAGGATTCAATCATTTTATCATTATCTGAAGCGGAATTGTTTTGATCTTCAATAAAAACCTCTTTATTAGAAAATCTGATAAGATCTAACAATCCATTTGATACTAAACTATTAAGAATTCCATAGGATGCACAAAATATGCCTAAATTCTTCGGAGTATTAAATAATACCTCAGCAATCATTTCGTTGATTTTTCCAAAGGTTTCATTTGTTCGATTTTGATATGCTGTATTTAACTCATCCACAATAATTGCTTTTACATGTTCTTTTGGAAATGGACTATTTACTTCGATTATATTTGGTTTCCGAGGAAGTTCCGTAAGTCCTAGAACAGTTGTATATGTTACTGCATTTAATGTACCTGAACAAGAACAAGTAGCATAGCTTTCTGTGAATATCGGCATTGATATTCCTCGCGGATCTAAAGCAACAATTTCTAAATCGAAAATTTTCTCTCCTGATCGTTTGCGTTTTGGGACTATACAAAAAAAATAACTATCTTTATCGCGGATCTCAATTAACTTTTCCATAAAGCGTGTTATATTTCCAATAAAATCTATTGGATTGAGTCCATTTGAGATCTTTTCATGTAATATCCCTTCCCCATATGCTTTAAGATCGATTATGGCATCTTCTAGCTCGTCTATATTTGCCACTTGGATGTCTTTTGCAATTCTGATAAGAGTTTTAGTAGGACTTAAGGCAACTTCCTCATCACGAACTTTCAATTGTAAACGCTCAGTTAAATCCATCCACGTATCTACTAATCGGATGTAATCAATATGGGCTTGATTAGACTGCAATTCTTTTTTAGCTTGAGTAAGAGAATATGTTGTAAGCTTCGAAGAATCTATATCAGCAAGCATTTCCGCTAAATTATGGCATTCGTCCAATATGATAAGACTTTTACTAAAATCCTCTATCTTTAAGCTAGCAAGAAAGGATTCTTGGATGAAAGGAT
>JAEOUK010000116.1 GCA_016839385.1 Promethearchaeota archaeon | reverse complement strand
TCTTAGCATTTCACTCTCGTGAAATTGGAGTGTCTTCTGCAGTTTCTATAGGGAATAAAGCGGTAATCAATGAAGTGCATTTACTTGAATATTATGCAGAAGACGAAGAAACTGATGTCATCGCATTCTATTTGGAGGGATTTGGAAAAGGTGAGGGGCGACAGTTCCTCGAAACTTCGAAAAAAACTAATAAAGACATCGTTATTTATTCTGGTGGCACAACAGCAGCAAGCAAAAGTGCAATACAATCCCATACCGCTAGTATTGCAACAAATTTCGAAGTTGCTAGATCTGCATTCAAACAATTCGGAATTTTACAGCCATTTACTGAAGAAGAAGTGTTAAATTATGTGAAAACCTATTCAGTTCTTGCATCTTCTAAACGTCCCATCAAATTAGATAAGACTTTGAAAGGAAAAGTAGTTATCCTCTCAGTTTCAGGAGGACATGGCGTTGTGTGCGCCGATCTACTCCACAAATATGATTTAGAACTGGTAGAGTTTGATGAACTTGATAAGAATGAAATGCGTGCAAGATGTAGTCCTACTGTAGCGGATATTGGAGGATTTAATAATCCCATAGATATCACTGGAGCAGGTACTGACGCCGATATTATTGGCGTTTTAGAATATTTAATGCAACTTGATAAAGTAGAAATTGTATTGTGTATCGTAGTTCCTTACCCACCACAAATAAGTGTTCAGATTGGTCGAAGAATTGCAATTACTGCTCGAAAATATCCAAAGAAACCCTTAGTATGCTTTGTTCCTTACATTGAGAAATATGACCTTATTAGAGAATCTCTTGAACTATTTCATATCCCACTATCTGCAACAGTTTCAGAAACTGTTCAGTTAGCAGCAGCAATCAGAGATAAAAGTAGAGCTTTGCTTAGGTTAAAGAAAAGTAAAACAAAGTTGAAAAAATGAGAAGGAGTTTAAAGTCCAATTAAAATCTGAATCCATTGTTCCAATTGCGGTACAATCCAGGCAGCCGAATCCTCCTGTCCTTCTTCATTTAAGAAATATACTTTCAACAGAGGATAACCTTTAGTTTTTTTCAAATGCCATTTAGGTGGGGGATTTTCAACACGTAGAATATTTTTTCTGGAGATACGAAGAAGTCTTTTAGGAACCCACATCTCAAAATATAATTCAGAGTCTGTAAGGATTAAGGTACCATTTCCTCGTATTTGTCCCAATCCTTTAGATTCTTGCCCAAAATAATTCACATTTTTTGCGGAGATGATGATTGGAATTCCTTGAAATAAATCAAATATCTCTTTGATTCGTTTTTTAAAAAGGAACATAATAATTACCTATTGCTATCTTTTCACTAAAATTTTTTTATATGCCTTATTATGACTCATCTATGAGTAATATAGGATTAATCATCACTATTAGCTTAACTATTGGTTTATATATCGGTATTATATTCTCTATGTTTCAAAGAACACAAGAACATTTTCGGAATATGATAATAGCGAAATTAAAAGAATCATTTGGTTTCACATTAATCCGATTATTCAGTTATCTCCCATTCTTAGTAGTAATATTAGGAATAGGTGTTAATATTACACTTTTTGTTTTTCTTATGATCGAGACATGGGATCTTGCGAATATGGGCTACCGAACCCTTCTCTTTTTCATTGAGTTATTGACTATTGGAGTATTTGGATATGCATCGATTTTTGCAGGAAGAAAAATTCACGACCATCCTTCATCATATACAAAACATGTTGAGCGACCTCATTTAATGATAATAAACGGGGAATTTGAAAAAGAAGCAGCGGCTATTGTGGGAACATTTGAAAAAATCTATAATTTACTAGATGTGAATTTAATTCATCCGTTTGGAAAGATTAAATCGGTATTTTCTATTCCCGGTGGACCGTATGGACATCCGTATTTATGGGATTCTGCGTTTATTTCTCATATCTGGAGAATCTGGGATCCTAAAATTGCTAGAGAAATCTTGAGAGTATTTCTTGAATTGCAGAATGATGAAGGGCATTGTCCTCAAAATGTTGTTTGGGGAAAAAAACCAAATTATGAGATTACCAATCCTCCTCTTTTAGCTTGGGCTTTACTAGAAGCTGCTGAGATGGATGATAGCTACGAGTTATTAGAGAAATTATATCCAAGACTTTCTCGATTCCATCGATTTTTATATGAACACCGGAGAAAAAATGGTTTGTTCGTCTGGAAACATTCCTATGAATCGGGAATTGATAATAGTCCACGATTTACT
>JAEOUK010000115.1 GCA_016839385.1 Promethearchaeota archaeon | reverse complement strand
TCACACTCTTATTATATCCAATTATTTTAACAATTCCATTATATCAAGGCAGAAAACTTGTTTCTGGTAGCTATTTTCCAATGCTTCGTGCCCTTAGGAATCGACACTTTCGTTTAGAGGTTGCTCAAGGTCAAAACTATATAATTTCAATCGGATGTTCTTATGGTACGGGATGTGGTGATCCACTCTTAAAAATTTACAACAATGCTCTTAAGCTAAATGGGATCATGTTGAACTCGTCTTCACCATTGTTTGAAACGAATATTTTTACTGCTCAACATGATGGAATCTATTATTTAACAATAAGTTTTTCCACAGGAGGGCTCTTTAGTATCAGTTTTTTACAAACTTCTGATCAGGATGTAACTCCTCACTATTCATTTGTCAACTCATGGATAGTTTTTCTTCTTCTCATTCCTTTAATTGCTTATGGCATTGGTTTTATTGGAGGGTATCGCCTAGTTATATATTTAGATAAACACAGAATGAGTATTGAAAAAACAGCATTGTCAATAAAAAAACACAATTCCTGCCCAAATTGTGGAACTTGGTGTAAACCACCACATGATTATTGCAAAATATGTGGGTACACGTTTGAAAGCCCAAAAGATTACAGCATTTAATGAAGGTCGATTCATGTGTCTAATAAAATCATTTGGAATAAAATTCGAAATAAAACTGTCGTATTGATATTAGTCTTAACAGTTCCATACATCCTGTATTGTACAATCCCGTCATTCATCGGTATGGAAATCTTGCCTGATACGTATTACTCTACAAAACAGTCACACAACACAGGATATTACCGAATAAAGGTTACAGCAGGAACCATTTACCATTTATCAGTTAACCTTCACACTCCTACAAATTTAGAACCAAAAACAATTCTATACAATAATGTTTTCAAACTTTATGGTGAGATAGGGAGTTATGTTGAGTTCAAAGCACAACATAGCGGTTATTATTACGTAACTGTTCGTAATTCCGAAGGAGGCTATTTTGTAATTCATTCAACTGAAACAACCCATTACTCAAGTACTTATAATCCCAATGCAAGAGATTTCTATGTAAACTTTTGGAGCTTGTTGATGATTATTATTCCTATAGCTCTACTCGTACTTGGCATTATTCTTTTAATTCAAAAAGGGAAAGCTGCTATATTGGAAGAAGAACGTAAGAATTTTGTTACTTGCCCAATGTGTGGGATTACAGCTCGAAAAGGAATAGAATACTGCAAAACTTGTGGATATACTTTCAAACCACCTCAAGATTTGGATAAAATGCAACAGTTAAAGTAGAAATTTCAAAGATTGGATTTTTAAATTGCCCGAAATATCACAATATAAAATGTGGTTGCTCCTATTAAGACTAAAATATGCCATAAATCATGGGGTCCAAATATACCAGGCCATAGTTTTGGTTTCTTTGTAATATAGAATATTGTACCTACAGAATATGCAATTCCGCCTGTAATCATGAATGCTGCATCTAAAGCACTCCATCCTCGAAATACCAAATGCGCACAGGTTGCTACCATCCAACCTTGAACTAGGTATATTGTTGCTGTTGTCCATCTCGGAGTGCGAATTTCAAATAGCTTAATTACGATCCCAGTGGTTGCGAACACCCACTGTGCGCTAAGAATACCAATCATCCAATTTACTGGAAGGAAAATATAAACCAAAGGAGTATAAGTACCTGCAATGAGAGTAAAAATTGCAATTTCATCTAGCTTTGCCCATACATCCCAATCATGTTCCGATATGCTTTGTGAATGACACATTACACTGGAGAAAAATGTAAATAAATTCGTTAAACCATATAATACCCCTAAAAACACTCCCCATGGGTCTCCGCGTGCTTTAAATCCTATTAAGATCGTCCCTATTAGAGAAAGTACCAAACCAACTAAATGAGAATAAGTAGAAAATCGTTCTATATTATTCTTAATAAAAGGCTGGAATATTTTTTTTGATTTTTTAGTTTCTAATTTTAGGTCTTCCAGTTGTGTCATCTTATAAGTTTCCCCAATTTTCACCCAATGTGTGTATACTTTTTTTGTGATTAATTTAATTCAGATAATTTTACCATTAAAACCATACGCATACTCAACGATACACTGTATTGATCAAACATATAACTAGATAAAAAAAAATCAAACTATTGTTTTTATCATAACTACGAGGAAGACTAACTTGTGCTTCTCTTCTTCATCTCCAAAATATATAGTAAAACTCCTGGAACTGTAATTACCAAGAGAATCATGCTATTGATAATTGCAGTCAAAGTGGGATTTGAAGCTAAATTTAAGAATAATAAATTGTAGATATAGAAACCGAATGTTAAAATCATCACAATTGCAGATAACCCTATAATCCAAATTTTTTCAATTATGATTCTTGAATAATTCATTTTCGTTTCAATCCATATCCCAACTCTATAATTTGAAGTCAATTTCTTTATTCCAATTGCTAAATACAAGATTCCTACGAATAAGTAGACTAATCTCGTAACTTCATTTGAAAATGATAAAAATATTCGGGTGAGTATTACAACTATAATTAGAATCACCCCATATAGTGACAATAAAAGGTTAGATTTGTCAATTATAGAAGAGTTTCTCTCCCGAATTGGATGTTCCATTAACTGAAAGTACTCATTTAACAAGTATTTTTTTTGTTTTCCACTCCATATCACTGGAATTTGAACCAGCACCCTATCGATTAAACGAGATCGAATACAAATCTCCCCAGGTGAGAAAAACATAACGAGAATAACAGCAATAATATTAACTGTTGCTTGCAAGATATAATAAACTCCTGTATCAATGCCGTAACCGAAAACAGCGTGGTAGGTTAATAAACTAATCCCGTCGGCATAAAGATAATATGAGGATAAGAGTAAAACTATACATCCTAAAGCACTCCAACGAATTCCTATATTGGAGAAAGAATCAGATATAATTGAATTCAAAGGAATCACAGCTTTCTGCCGGATTAGTCCTTTTTTCTCTGTAATTGTTATGACTCCATCATTTTGGGAAAAATCCACCTCACCAATTGAAATTAAAAATGTTAATAGATATCCAATAGCTACAATAGTCGGAAATAACGCAGTAGGGTACCATAAAGATGGTCCGCCTAAGAAGAAGAAGTTTCCATCCTCTAGTTCTTGGAGAATTTTGATTCCCCAGCGATTCCATTGAAGAATTGAGACAATCAAAATAAGAATACTCGCGATAAGTAAATTCCACCTTTCTGTTCGGTATTTCATGATATCCTCACTCCACTTGCGGGAAAGTATCCTGCTCCTCGCCCCATCCAATATAC
>JAEOUK010000114.1 GCA_016839385.1 Promethearchaeota archaeon | reverse complement strand
GCATTAGGATTTGGAATGTATGCTATAATAAGCCCTGAATGGTCAATATCCCTAGGGTGGACTATGTTTTTTGTTGCGATGATAATAATTACAATTGGAGAATGTATCTGCGCTCCTCATATGCAATCTATGATTGGAATATTCGCCCCTGAAGACAAACGTGGTCGCTACATGGCTGTAGGGAGTCTTTCATGGATACTTCCAAACTTAGTTGGTGTAGTTGGTGCAGGTGCTATTATGGACTCTACAAATCCGAGATGGCTTTGGGTAGTAATATTTGGTGTTGGTAGCCTTGCAACTTTTGGATTTTTATTCTTGTATAAATTAACCAAGGAACGATTTGCAGAATTTCAAAGACAATTAGAACAACAGAGAACACCACCCGTAGAATCTGAGATAGTTGTAGAAAATGTGTCTGAAACTGTTTCAGAGGTTAAATCTGCAAGCGAAGAAATCCCTGAAGTTGAAATTAAAACATAAATTTTTTCTTCAATTTACTTCTTACAAATCCAAGGTGACCTAATATAGGTAAACGGATTATTGGAATTTTTAAAGAATACCCCAATCCTTTCTGGGTACTCTCTTTATCAACATTTGTGGATAGATTAGGCAGTTTTATGTTATATCCATTCTTTGGATTTTACCTAAAAGCAAAATTTAGCACAGATTACACAGGAGTTGGTCTCCTCTTTACAATGTTGGCGATAGGAGGGATTTTCGGAGGAATTATAGGTGGTGCGATAGCAGATAATGTCGGTCGTAGATTCGCACTGCTTTCTGGATTGATTGGGAGTGCCATTACAACATTATGTATGGGATTTGTCAATACGATAGAGCTATTCTACCTATTTTCTTTTCTAAACGGTCTTTTAGGAGATTTAGGACATCCTGGACGCATGGCGATGGTTACAGATTTATTGTCAGGAAAAAAGAGGTCTGAGGGTTTTGCAATTATGCGCGTTGCAACAAATTTAGCTGCAACCATTGGTCCAGCACTTGGAGGTTTTATTTCTGCTACAACTAACAATTATTTAATTCTTTTCATTTCAGATGTTATTTCAAGCGGATTAACAGCAATTCTTGTATATTTTGTTTTGCCTGAATCCAAACCAGAACCGAAGCTTAATCCAGATGGTGAAATTCAGATTTTATCGAAAAAAGAGAAATTTTCATCTACACTAAAAGGATATCTCAACGTGCTAAAAGATTGGCAATTTATGTTGTTTATTTTAGCAGGAATTTTGACAACATGGATATACATGCAGTTTAACACCACTTTACCAGTTTATTTATTAGATAAACATGGATTTACAGAAGATTCTTTTGGTATTTTGTTGAGTATGAATGCCTTAATTGTTGTTGTCTCGCAGTTCTGGATTTCAAGATTAGTTTCAAAATATCCTCCTATGATTTTCATGGGTATAGCAGTCACTCTTTATGGAATAGGATTTTCGTTGTTTGGATTTGCATCCCAATCCTGGTTATTCTTCTTAGCTATTGGAATTATAACCATTGGGGAACTGATAAACGCTCCACACGTTATGGCAGTACCAGGATTATTTGCTCCTGAAGATATGCGTGGACGTTACATGGCAATTTCAGGATGGCGTCGTATAATACCTCGTCTTTTCGGCATAATTTTAGCTGGTTACATTATTGATAATTCTTCAAATCCTTCTAATTTTTGGTATATAGCTGGAATGGTAGCGTTAATCGCGATGCTTGGATATTTGGGATTACATCAAATTACAAAAAAACGGTTTACAACCTTAAAAAATGAGCAATTATCTTCAACGGTTATCAAATAAAAGAAAAACCACTTATCAATTTTTAACATTTAAGCCCTATATTTTTGAGTTAAAATTAGTTACAATTTCTCAAACAGAATAATGTGGTTTTTATGGGTAAATATACGTTAAGAATAGTTATTGGATTCATTATTTTCAATATCCTATTAGCAGCTGGTATTGGATTAATGTTATGGGCAAGATTAGGAACTTTTGATGAATTTCTTGGTGGTCTTGGTCCCGGATTGATTGGATTCTTCCTTACAATTGCAGCTGGAGTTGCTGACTTGATTTACTTAATCTTTGTTTTAGTAAGAAAATCACGCAATAATTAATTTTAAGCATGAAAGTTCACTTAGATTTAAAATAATTTTTTTTAAAATCCTCCTTATTTTTGAATATGTTTCTTCATTTTGATCTTCGTAATTTCAAAAATTCTGATACTACTCCTAAATTCAAAATGCAAGGAACAGATCCCGAAAGTAATCAAATACGAGTAAATAGACGCTATTTCGAATTCAAAGGACTCCCTTGGTTTCCAATAATGGGAGAAATGCATTTTTCACGCTGTCAAAGCGAATTTTGGGAAGAATCAATCTTAAAATTTAAAGCATGTGGATTTGACATTATCGCTACTTACGTGTTTTGGAATCATCATGAAGAGATAAAAGGAAAATTTGATTGGACGGGTAATCTAAACCTTCGGAATTTTGTGGAATTATGTAAAAAACATAACATTTGGGTGCATCTACGAATCGGACCTTTTTGTCATGGGGAAGTGAGAAATGGTGGAATTCCCGATTGGGCTTTCCTAAAATCTTACACTCGAAAGAATCATCCAAAATGGTTGGAATATACTAAAAATCTCTATCAGCAAATCTTCCAACAAGTGAATGGATTATTATTCAAGCAAGGCGGACCCATAATTGCTATTCAACTTGAAAATGAATATCATCGAGGACAAAAAGGTGTTCCCTATATACAATCATTAAGAAAAATCGCATTAGAGGTCGGATTAGATGTTCCATACATCACCGTTACAGGCTGGGGTTCTTCTGCTACAATACCAAAATATGAAATTTTACCTTGTTTTGGTTCATATGTGGCTGCTCCTTGGTCTCATCTTCATAGACGGTTTAAACCCAGCGAAAAATCCCAAGTATTCATGTTTACGGGATTCCAAGGTGTTGGTAGCGATATACAAGTTGTAAATATTCCTGAAGATAAGGCTGAAATTGTACCAGAAGAATCTAATAGTCTTCTTGATTTTACTGAATTTCCCAAAATAACATGCGAGATAGGTTCTGGAATACAAATTACCCAGCATAGACGACCTGTTTTATCATTAAAAGAATTACTCGCTTTAGTAACAGTCATGATTGGAGATGGAATAGCGAACCTTGGGTATTATATGTTCCATGGAGGAACGAATCCAAAGGGTAAATTAACACCACTTCACGAATCTCCAGGGCGTCCTAGTTTTCTGGTTTATCCAAGGTTTTCATATGATTTTCAAGCTCCTATAGGAGAATTTCTTGATTTAAGACCATCCTATCGAGAATATAAGGTATTACATTACTTTTTAAACCATTTCGGTCCTTCTATTGCAAGTAGTGAAAGTTACCTTCCTCTTGAGAAAGTTAAAGATGCTTATGACATATCTGTGCCACGTACGGCAATACGGACTAATGGTCCAGATGAAATATCAAATATCTTTGTAAACTCAGTGGATAGATACAATGATTTGATTGATAATTATGAAAATATTCAATTTAAGATCCAATTTGAGAAAGAAGAAATTACTATCCCTCATTTACCCATCACTATACCTAGGGATTCGACAATTATTTGGCCAATAAATTTTCCAATCGGAGAATTAACTGTGAAATACGCGACTATGCAACCTTTTTTTACTTTTATTGAAGGTACATCTAAGAATTATTTCTTTACCTATAATCCCAGAGTTCCAGTAGAAATTCTCTTTGAAAATAACTTAGAAAGGTATACTATAAAATTCTCAGAAGGGGTTCAATGGGAAAAATTAGGTTCTGAACAAAGTTTATTCAAAATAATTCAAAAAAATAAGGGTGTATGGATTTCATTAATTAAGCCTACTGGTGATGTGATTCAGATAAATATTCTTTCTAAACAAGTTGCACTAAATTTTTGGAAAGTGCAATTTTTGGGAAAAGAACGAATAATTTTCTCTAAAGCGGATATATTTAACTCCAATCAGGATCTATACCTGTCAAGCTCAAATTTAGAGTGTCTAAATCTTTTAGTTTACCCGCCTATTTCGAATGAAAAAAATAGTATTACACTTGATGAACATTCAATTGAATTTGGAGAAAATACTGAAATTCTACCTCCATTAAAGATGCAGTCCCTTAGGTTT
>JAEOUK010000113.1 GCA_016839385.1 Promethearchaeota archaeon | reverse complement strand
TTGGCAGTAAGATCATTAATGTAGATATGTCTGATCCGGTAGAACGTGGACTATTTTCTGGAGTGCAAAAGGTTATGGCAATGCTTTTGACTATCGGTCAAGGTATTGCATATTTACTTGGAGGTGCTTTCGGAGAATTAGGAACAACAGAATCTATTTTAGTATTCATTCAATTATTGTTTGCCACATCTATTTTGATGTTAATGGACGAAATGATTCAAAAGGGATGGGGTTTGGGCTCAGGTGTTTCTCTTTTCATCGGAGCAAACGTTGCAGGTCAAATTCTCTTCAATATGTTCTCATTTTTCCCAGATCCATCATCAGAAGGTGGTGCCGCCCGAGGAGCAATCATCGCATTCTTCCAAGCAATATTCACGGATAAAATTGATATGTATTCCGCATTCTTCCGACCACAACGTCAACCAGATATGTTAGGTGTTGTAACTACAATCGTAATTTTCTTAGTTGTAGTTTATTTTGAATCCATGAGAATTGAAATCCCCTTATCCTACAAAGGTTACAGCGGATTCAAAGGAAAATATCCTATGAAATTAATGTATGTGTCTAATATTCCAGTTATTTTATCCCAAGCGTTATATGCAAATATTCTGTTCTTTGCTCAGTTGATAGCAGGACCCAATAGTGGACCGACAAATAATTGGGGTCCTGTGGGTCAATTTTTCCTTAGGTTAATTGGTACTTTTGTAGAGGGAGATAATCAACAACTGCAACCCGTTGGAGGGCTTGCATATTATCTTACTCCTCCGCAAGGGATAAGTACATTAATCTATGGTGAAACTGGAACCACTACTGGACAAATTATTTCCCATGTGTTCATCTATCTAGCAATTTTCATGTTGTTATGTATAGTTCTTGGTAGAGTTTGGGTGGAAGTATCCGGTCTTGCCCCACGTGATATCGCACGACAGATTTTGGGAAGTAAGATGCAAATTGATGGATTTCGATCTTCTGAAAAAGTAATTGAAAAAATATTAGCTCGATATATACCAACACTAACAATTATTAACGGAATTTTGGTTGCACTGCTTTCGTTCTTTGCAGACTTTCTCGGTGCATTAGGTTCTGGTACGGGTTTGTTGCTGATGGTTGGAATTATGCAGAATTTCGCCGAAACCATTGCAAAAGAAGCAGCTTCTGAGCAATATCCAACTCTTGCTGGATTTATGGGCAAAAGTTAATTTCTTTCCTCTTCTATATACAAAATAACTGAAGGCTTTCATCATGGTAACTTGGGAACAATTTGTGGAATGGTTGCAATATCCTCCTGGTGCAATGTTTTTCATCATCTTCATAAGTTTAACTGTTACTCTAATCAGTATCGGATTGAACAAATTACTTTTAGACCCAAAAGGAATGCTCGTGAAACAGCAGCGTATTAAAGATCATCAAGCAGAACGAAAAAAACTAGAAGAGTTAGAAAAAGAAAATCCCAAAAAATTTGCTAAAGAAATCGTTAAATGGGAAAGAAGAGATAAAAGCATCCAGAAAATGCAACAACGAATGTCATTGGAACGCCTTAAACCAACTTGTATTACATTCGTGCCCATGATTTTAATTTTTACATTAATTCGAAGGTTTTTTGGAGTCACAACTCAAGCTCCACGAGTGAATCCACCTATCGCTTTACCCCCCATGAATCCTAGCACGATTCCTATTAAATTCATAACCAACATGATGCTCGCAGCGTCTGAGTTACCTGGTACTTTAAATTATGGTGCTTTGGGATGGATCAATTATACAGCATTTTACTTCTTATGCTCATTTACCATAAGCATGATATTGCAAAGATTATTCAAGATGGTCCCAGTATCGGGTGGTGGCATGAATCTATTTGAACAATCCAGAATGGATGCATATCGAAAAGAGGCAAAGGACCGGAGATAATCCCGAAACACATTTTCTTTTTTAATTTTTAACATTTCAAGTTTAATCCACTAATTTTCTCATAACACAATTTCAGGATAAGCTCTATCTTAAAGCTGAAAAAATTTCATGATATTACGTCTATTAACCCCTAAGTTAGAAAAAAACATACACTTTATTTATTTTGTGTGTGTATGTTAAGCATATTTCAAAACGATTGTTCAAAATCTTGCCTGTATTTCATAGATCCATGGAAAAGGCATCTGGATAATCAAAAAGGAATAAAATTTGAAAAGGAAACAATAAGTGAGTATGATGAATTGGATTTTACTAGTTTTTTTAATTTGGTTGGGAACTATTGCCTTAGCAACGGTTGCAATTAGTTTCTATATAAAAAAATTTCAAAGATCTGACGCTGCTGTCGCATGTTATGTAATTTATCTTGCTGTATCACAAATTCTTGCTGCTAAAGTTGGAGATTTTAGCATAGGTTCCTTTGTTATCGAAGCTCCTGTTGCAGTTTTAATTTTCCCCTTCACTTTTCAGATCACAGACATGGTAAACGAATTCTTTGGTCAAAAAGAGACCCATCGCATGATTTTAATTGCATTTATAACCCAAGTTTTGATGAGCTTCTTCCTATGGTTAAGTATTGAAGTTCCTTCTGCTATATGGTGGCCTAATCAAGTAGTATGGACAGAAATATTTGGACAGACTCTTCGAATTACAGGAGCTTCTTGGATCAGTTTTCTAATTACAGAAAATTTAGATGCATTAATTTATGCACAATTTAAAAAATGGACAAAAGGTAAATATCTCTGGTTAAGGAATCTCATTAGTGATATTCCTACTTTAGCGCTAGATAGTGTAATTTTCGTTACAATCGCATTCGTAGGAGTTTTTCCCATTGGTCCGTTAATTTTAGGTCAACTCCTAACTAAATGGTTTTTCGGAATTATCGATACTCCTTTTATGTACTTATCCCGTGCTATTGTTGGAAAACGAGAAGATGATAAGTCTTTAAACGGTTGATAATTTCGTCTTATTCTTCTTTTTTTCCCCAATTGGGATCAAAATAAAGATTGCATGTACAATGGCCCATTTCTTTTATTTCATCCGGACTGTCAACACATGGATTGCACACATTATCATCAATCTTTTCTGCTTTACAGGGGCAATAAAATTTGCCATATTTTTCAAAATTTTTGTTTTGAACCCGTAAATTACCCTCAACTACACGGTCGTTGGGATTTAACACCCATCCGTGTTTCTTTGCCATTTCTTCAACATCTTTTCGTGTACGCATAATATTCACATGTAGGATCTATCTTCATTTACTAAAATCTTTCTCTTTATGAGGAATAATAGAATTCACGCTTGAACTTTAATATCCTTAACCTTTATTTCCTTTCCGGATATTAAGTTTGTATTGCGGCTTTTACAATGTTTGCATCGGAATAAATTAACACTCATAAATCGCAGATCTTTATTTAAATGAACTTTTTGAGTGAATTTATCAAATTCGTCTGCATCTTCTGGTGAAACTTCTTCTTGTTCATCATTGAACCAAATTTCACTTTCTTCATTGCAATCATTACATTCAATAATTCCTGGAGTTCGAATTATTACTAATTCCGATTCCTCGGTGATAGGGGATTGTTTTTTCACGATATTGAATGAGTATGTGAGTAATTCTTCTACAACTAAGGTGAAATCTCCTAACTCTAAATTGATCTCAATGATTTTATCTACCTTATGATAATTAGCAGTATCAATACAAGATCGAAAAATTTGATCCGCTACAGCAAATTCGTGCATTGTAAACCAGCATGGGAAGTTGTTACTTCGATTTTTTCTTCTTTTTCTTTTTTGAAGATTCTGCTTCTGACTTCTTATGGAGCCTTATATTAATGATTTCCTTAGCAATTTTTTCCATAACTTTGATCTTATTTTGACCCATTGTATCAATTAATAACATTCCCGAGGGATCATACCATGTTCGAGGATACTTTGCATTCGGATCAATCTCTGCTGCATAATTTAATTTTGTAGCAGCTTCAGCAAGTTCTTCTATGGAAGGTAAGGGTATAGCTTGTGCTTTTGAAAGTCTTCTTCCCATTCGAATTGATCGATTCACATCGAAATAAGCAGGGAAAAGAATCCGTCTACCAACCTTGCGCCTCATAAACTCTACCTATACTTTACAATAATTTAAGAATCTAAAACTTTATGAAACTGCAATTTTTTTTTATGAAAATGACTTTGGTTTTGAAAACTTATCTAAAGAGTAATGTTTTTTTAAAGTAATTACGATGATTATTAACATGCGTCTTCGGTTAAAATATCTACTTCTATTTTGCTCAGTATTAGTGTTATTTACATCCACATTTCTACCTGTACTCGCAACCGAAGATGGCGATTATTATACAGATACATTCCCCCTCCAAACGTATGATTTCAGGATGTATGTAGTATCATTGGAATTAGGAGATAATTTGGTAGTAAATGTAACAAGTGTTGCAGATGGAGATTTTGACCTGTTTTTATTTAGTACACGCCCTAAAGAAGCATATGTATCAAGAGATGGATATGATTTGGAAATTTTCAATCCAGAATGGACTTTACAATACGACGTAACTCCAGATTCCTCTGTTTCTAGTATTAATTTCACTGCAAATGATCCAGATTATCCAATTGCTTTGTATTTTATCCAAGTAGTTTTAATTGACAGGGGTCCTGACTCCTATATTCTTGAAGCAAATCATTCTATGTACCTTTACTTCATTCCTTTTATCCCAGGATATCCCATTTTCATCATTGCTGCAGTGAGTGTCCTGACAGTCGGAGTGATCTTTTTCACTAAAAGGAAAAGTATCATAAAGCATTAGCTCAAAACATAATTGTTAAATCTACATAAAGTAGAAATTATATAGCTATATGTTCTTGTAAATTGTGATGAAATAATGACTGAAGCGGATAAACTTTGGTACAAGAGTTGGCCTAAAGGCATTGAAAAAGTAATAGAAATCCCTAATACTACTATTCATGGGATTTTTGAGAAATATTCCGCCAAAAATCCAGATTTACCTTACCTATCCTTGTTGGGAATTGATTATTCCTATGGTAAGGTAAATGATATGGCAGATCGGTTTGCAAGCGCACTAATTAAATTTGGAGTCACAAAAGGAGATAGAATCGCTATTTTTATGCCCAATCTCCATCAATTTGTTATTTCTTTCATGGGTATTCTTAAAACTGGAGCAATAGCAGTTCCATTATCCCCCTTATATGGACCTTCCGATTTGAAAGCAGTTCTCCAAAAAGTTGATGTGAAAGGGATTGTTGCCTTGGATATCCTATATGATAAAGTAGAAGAAACCAAGATCAAAATCCCACTAATCATAACTACAGCTTTGGGAGACATTCTCTCACCAGTAATGCGATTTGTAGCCCAATTAATTGGAAAACTTCCAAAAAGCCCAAAAATAGAAGGAGCTTTGAAGTTATATGACCTTATAAAAACTCATGAACCACTAAAGGATAAAATTCAAGTAGATCATGAAGATGTTGCAGTGATGGGAAGCACTGGAGGAACTACTGGTGTACCGAAAAATGCAATGCTAACACATCGAAATCTTGTTGCTAATATGGTGTGGCTTAAAGAATGGCCTAAAATGGTCCATCCGGAGGGAATGCACAAGAAATATATTGGTGTAGTACCGTTTTTCCATATTATTGGTTTAACTGGAGTAATGTTGTCTTGTATAGTGTTAGAAAGTACTATCTATTTGGTTCCTGATCCTCGTAAGTTTGAAGATATTCTAAAATTAGTAAGTAAAGAAAAAATAAACTATTTCCATGGCATTCCAACGTTATATAAAGCGCTCTTACGGCATCCAAAATTCAAGAAGTACGATTTATCCTCCTTAGAATTAGTCTTTTCTGGAGCTGCACCTTTAGCAACCACACTTGCTGAAGAAATTGAAGCCAATATAAGTGGATTGGTCATGGAGGCCTATGGATTAACAGAAACTGCTCCAATAGTATCAGCCAATCCTTTCGAGA
>JAEOUK010000001.1 GCA_016839385.1 Promethearchaeota archaeon | reverse complement strand
ACCCTATTCTATTATTAGTTGGGCTAATATCATCTCAGGTATATTCTTTATTGATTTTGTTTTCATGACTTTGGCTATTTATTTTACTCACAATATCCAAACATGGGCTTAGTACTACGTTTTTGCATTGACAGAAATTTTACTTTATGTACTAATTATCTGGAACCCTTGGATGTGGAGTTAAAATTTTAATCCCAAACCCAAACCCAACCTGAGCGTTGAAGTAAATTATTAGAAAAATTATTAGATTTTTTCAATTTCTTTTTGGAGTTGTTCAATTTTTTTTGCATCAGCAGTATCTACGAATTCATAAATTTCCTTCTTGTTTCTTATTTCGTGTATTTTATTCCGTTTACTCTTTGGAACTTCGTAGACTGGATAAGCTCTCCAAATCATTCTAAACATCAATGCTGGTACATCCACGGTTTTTTTCACTAATCCGTCATCAACTAATTCTTTTAGGTAGTCGGAGAGTCTTTGTCTTGAAATGTGTTTTTCTGAACCGTTATCAACAAACCTTCTCAGAAGATTATTCCATCTTGTTTTGCCATGTTCGTCAATGAAAAGTGCTATATCATATTTGGTAAAATGAATTTGTCTCATAATAGACCTAATCCCTAATTAGATCTAATCTAAAACCAGACTGATAAACTTTGGGTTTGGAGTGTGCGCGCGACAATTCTGAAATAGGTTTACAATCGTCACTCAATTTCCTTGTTCGATTATCTCTTACCATTCCTCTTCTGTTTTTTCGCCTTTCAGAATTCTCTTTAACCATTTTCTTAAATTGCCAGAAGCACCCAATACAACAAGCAAGTAAACTAGTAACATTACTATAACTCTAATCACAAATCCAAGAGTCCCAAGATTCATTCTTCATCACCAGTTTTTCTTCAATAAATACTATTCAAAAATCTCATTATTATTTATAGTAATATACTAAGTTAAAAATGCCTCTCGCGAAGTCCAAATTATTAATTAGTTTATTAGATTTTTTAATATACCTGATGAGTTATATTGATTTTTCTAAGGATAAATGTTTTGCGAAAAAGATTTTCTAGTGAATTCTATTATTTACTATTTCTATTACACAATTTTCAGCACTTAACGGAATATCTCCTTCTCTTCTATTCTCTAGTAAATTCATCAGAGCATGACATATCTTTTCAAAATTAGCATGATGTATCTAATATAGTGATATTTATCTATTTAAAAGAATAAATATAATAATTAAAATAGGTGAACTTCTTAAAACAAACCTTGATGACATACACCTAGACGAAGAGCCTTCACGCATTGAAGTAAGAGGAGAAGTCACTAAAACCAGAAACAGTCGACACGTTTTCATAAGTAAATAAGCAAAAGAAGCAATCATTGAATGGTTAAAAGTCCTTTTAGATTATCTGAAGAGTGCATCAAAAAAAGCCATTTATACCCTAAAGAGTCTGAAGATCCTACTGCTTCCTTTTTTTGCTTCTACATCTTATCAAATTTGGAAACACGCTTTACACAAAGCAGGATTAACGGTAAAGACGAAGGCACAGACAGAGAAAAACTTCACCTTCATGTTTTACGGAAATATTTCAGAACAATGTTAGGAGCTTCAGGACTTCAAGTAGATGTCATAGAAGCTTTGATGGGATGCCTCAATTCTTTCGACGTTTTTTCTTTGAACTCTCAACCTTTTTTATGAATTAGCGAATCAAACCTTAATAGAAGAATCTCTCTATTTTTCTATAAGATTGTTGCAGAAGCGTTTTAACTTCTTATTTACATTATGGAATGGGGAGAAGTGTTGAGAAAGGCTTTTTCATGCTTTTTAATAGTCCTATTTTTGATAATATCCACAATTTCTACACTTAATTTTACCTACGCTATAGCGAATGCGTCGTTAACTGTTACTAAGACTGGTGTTCCTCTTATGCAATCGGCTCCTGGTACAATAACCTGGAATGTTATAGTAGAAAACACCGGGGATGTGACTTTGACTGGTATTAATGTAACAGATAGCAGGCATGGAGCACTTGGTTCATTTGGCAGTTTGGCTCCCGGAGGAGAAGGCTTTTTTACAATCGTTGAATCAAGTTTGCCATCTGGAACTTATACTGATCAAGCATTTGCTTCTGGATGGTATGGTCCTGAAAACCTTACCGTAATCGCCTTTTCAGACCTTATAGAATGCCAAGTCTATTCTGATGCGGATATTTTGTTAACTAAGACAGCTAGTAAAACCAAGGTTCCTAGCGGAACCACTATTAGCTACTTATACAACGCAACCAACACTGGCGGGGTTCCATTGACTGGAAACATTACTGACGATGTGTATGGACTTGTTGGCAATTTTGTTAATTTGATGCCTGGAGGTTGGGTTGGTTTCAACGTATCTCACTTGATAACAGCCAACACAACAAACGTTGCCACTGTTAGTGCTGTTGACGATTTCGGTACAGAGTTAACTGATTCTGCGGTAGCCTTCGTCCAAGTATACACGCCAACAATCGAGAGTTGTGATGCAACAGGGATTAATAAGGACCTATTTTCTATAACTGATAACGTTTACGTAACTGGAACCGGTTATGAACATTTCATGAAATATGATCTATATTTAGTGAATGATCAAATTGTCTGGACTGATGGGATGTTAATTCCAGTCCGTATATCTGGAACACAAATATCAGTAACATCGAATGCAGGTACTATTTTACCCACACTTGCTTGGACTAACCCGCTTATCCCAGGAAAATACGATATCATTGTCGATGTAAATAGAAATGGCATATATGATGTCGGTATAGACGCTATTGACGATAACGACATAGAAGTCACTGCAGGATTCTTCGTTATTCCAGAAATCACATTCGGATCAATGACGGCAGTAACAACCATGTT
>JAEOUK010000112.1 GCA_016839385.1 Promethearchaeota archaeon | reverse complement strand
GGTCAATTAAAAGATAGAGATTTGCAGAAAAAAGTGGTTACAGGAAATATTGAACGAGAAAAAATCCAGCAAGCAATTGAAAAGAATGTCGGTGAAAAAGCATATTCAGCAGATCAAATTAAAGAACGAGCATTAAAAAAGGCAGATGTAACTAAAGGTGTTGCAATCGAGGAAAAACAAAAAGCTATTGAAAAAACTGTACAAGAACATGCTTATGAATCAGAAAAAATTCGAGAGAGAGATTTAAAGAAGAAGGAAGTGACTGGAGCTATTCATTTCAAGATTAAACAAGAAGCAATTCAAAAGCATATTTCAGAAAAAGCATTCACTACAGAACAACGCAAAGAAACGGATAAGAAAAGAATAGAGATGAAGCAAATGGTCGGAATCGAAGACAAGCAGAAAGCAATTGAAAAACACATTGGAGAAAAAGCTTTCACCTCAGAACGAATGAAAGAGAAATCCGAACAACTTCATGGAATAAAATCTAGTGTTGAGGAAGAGGAAAAGAAAAAAATTGAGAAAGTTCTAGAAAAACGTTCAAAAGAAGAGAAAAAATAATTTTTTACATTTTTTTAAAGTTCTTTCATTTCATTCTTTTTTAATACAAGTACTCTGATATCAGGCGCTTCAATTTTCATTAAATCAGCAAATTCATCTAAGTTTTTACCCCAGTCATGAATGGGGATAACATATTTCGGCTTTATCGCTTTAGCTGCTTCAATTCCTTCTGCAAAATCCATAGTATATTGATTACCGCCAACGGGAAGAAGTGCATAATCAATATTTTTAAACTTAGACATCTCTGGAATTACTTCTGTATCCCCTGCATGATATATTCGATTCATTCCATCATCTACAATATAACCTAACCATTCATTGATTTTCGGATGAAATTTGTTTCTCTCTATATTATAAGCAGGGACACCTTGTATTTTTATTCCACCCACGTCAACAAATTCAAAAACTTTCAGACCAATTGCATCTTCTTTTTCAATAATATCCTCACAAGTTGCAGGACATACTACTTTAGTATCCGTTTTCTTAATATTACGAATAGAATTTGCATCATAATGGTCTCCATGACTGTGAGATACCATTATAATATCTGCTTTCGCGTATGGATTATCTTTTGGAATTTGATAAGGATCGAAATATATTACCTTACCAGCCATTTGAACCTGTAGACAAGAGTGATTTATCCATTGTATTTTCATAGTGATCACAAAGGAGTAAATCTAAGAATATAATAAGTGCTTTGATTTGGAAATAGGAGTGAAAAAAGGAAAACTACGATTTATAAGGGTATCAAACCGTCAGTATCATCTTTTTCTCCTTTACTTTTGAGAGTAGACACTTTATCTATAGGATTCGTGTCCAAGTTAATAATTTCTCCAAGATCCTCCTCTTTTGAACTGCTATTACCATTTACTTTTAGATCATGGGCTTGATTTATTTTATCCAGAAGTTTTTCTTCATTGAAATCAAACATACGTAAGCCTTTAGGAATGAAATTCAACTTCACTTTCTCTATATTCTTTACATATTCATTTTTAGACAGAATAGCGAGAAATTCTTTCATATGATCCGAGTCAAAAAAGGAAACTATCATCCGTAATGTATTATCCTCACCGATAGCACTGAAGAAAACTTCCTTTAAATCTTGAGATAATTTTTCAGCTAGGTTTTCAGATAGTTTTCGCGATATAGGATCATTAGGGAGGTTCAATTCTATTGTCAGCATGTAAAAATCTTTGATTCCGATTTTTTCTGCATTAACAATTACTGAAAAGTTAAGAATTTTTTTAGATTCGCTTAATTTATGCAATCTATGATATAGAGTAGATGTTTTGAGACCCATCTTCATTGCTAACTTCTTTAATGATAGTCGCGCATCTTTTTCAAGGTATGATAGTAAGATTTTGTCGATTTCGTCCATTGTTATGACTCCATGTCTCATGCTTCAGGGTAAAAGGCTCTTTGGGAATATTTTGAAATTAATTAGATATAACGAGATAAGAAAGAGCGCTCACGAAGTTCGCTTCTCGTTCAGTTTTGTTGAAAAAAAGATGGAAAAGGAACCCTAAATAATTTGTTCAAAATATTAAGGATTCCATAAAATATGAGACATTACCTTTTAGAAGCAAAAAAATCAGCAATTTCCTTCGCTGCATCTGAAGCTTGAGGATCGAGAGGAATTACATGCTCAGATTCATCAAACCAGGAAACTTTGAAATCCTTAATTTTTTCTTGCATCCATTTTACTGTTATAGGTCCATCGATAGTATCATCATTGTGACTGTGACATATAAAAACAGGAACAGTAATGTTTTCTAAATTATTTTTAGCATAATCCGCAATCTTGAGGAGCTCTTTAGCAGCTCGAGCATTATTGAATCTATAATGGTCTGTATCATGCTTGTCAGGATCTTTTTTTGGTTGATTTATATTGAATAGCCAAAGTAATTTTGCGAGAAATCTAGAAAAAGGTGCAATTCTAATCGCTGGCGCAGTGCAGGCAACGGCATCAACTAACCCTAAACTAGCCATACTAAGCGTTAATGCTCCACCCATGGATTGTCCATACATAAATATATTCTTATATTGCTGCCGTGCTTTTGCTTTTGATATTTCCAGTTTTACAGCATCAAACATGATTTCTTTTGTCATTTGTGGCCAGTATTTTTTCTGGTCCTTTAGGTTTTTATAACCATGAAATGGCAGTAGAGGTAATGCGACGTCCATTCCGGTGTCAAAAATGGCATCAGCAATTATTTTGACTTCAAAAGGAACAGCAGAAAACCCATGAAGGCAAATAACAATCGTATCTGATTTTGGATCATGTTTACGGTGATATGGTAACGCTCTTTCAAATAGAAGATCTTTAAAATCCTCGGGAACTTCTTCAAATGCCGAATAATATGTTGGTATTTGAGTTTTTGTCATATTAGACTTGTGAGAAGAAATGAAATTAAAATTCTTCTAGTCATTATTCATAATTTCGACGGAAAATTTCATCATAACTTTTATTCTTGTTGAAATTCATTGACATCAAAATAAAAATTTCTCAATTTTTATAATAGAAAAAAAATAGGGAATTTTTCATTAGATAAGAAGAAATTTAACATCAAAAGTGAAAAATGGGTGGTTTATTTTTGCATAAACTATTTTTGTATCAAAGAGGTTAAATACTCATTTTCATTTTTGTACTATGCCATATGATGAATTTCATATGGGGGACCTTTATGGAAAAAATAGTATGGAGATCAAATACATCTTCAAAATCAACTTATTACTCTTATTCAGAAAAATTTCATAACACGATTTCTTATCTTGATAACGATTCTACTTATATCTTATACAAGTTGTTTCTTGTGAATAAGTAGTATGACTTACGAATTTGGAAAGTTACAACTTATTATTCCATTTTTTTATTTTATGAACTTCACACCCGACAAAAAATCTAGAATTTAGCACTTAATTTTTGATTTAAAAATTTAAATAGAGATGGTCATTGATTATCAATCGTTATATGATTCATTCATATGGCAAGAAAGATGAATAATGGAACCAAATATTAGAAAGGCTCCTCCTAAAAAACCAAAAAGTGGCGAAAATGAAGAAGAGGAGGAAGATTTTGATTTCTATGATGAAGAAGATGAAGACTACGATGATGACGATTATTAAGTGACGCAATCAACTCTTCTTCAAATCAAGAATTTATTCTTTTTTCTCATTTACTGTTCCTTTTTTTCTTTTTTCATTGCTAAAAGTAGTTCTTCTCGTTCTTTATACGCTTTTTGATAATCGGCTATTGGAAACTTATTAAAAAGAGTAGTTTTTGAAGAAAAGTACTTATCTATTGAATATTTCCACCGAGCTAAAAAATTTCCTAAGCGAGAAATATGTCTAGCTTTTTCCCACGTATCCAATCCTTCTTGATCCCAACCTCCTACTAAAGCGTAAAATGGTCTATAAAATATTAACTCAAAGAAGAGAAAAAATCCGATAAGAGTTATAAGGACAAAAATTATTGTAGAAATGAGTGCTCCACTCTCAATTCCACTGAAAGCAGACTTCAACAAACTTAGAAGAGGATCCCACGCAAAAACAATCCCGAAACAAATTCCTGTATAGATCGTGCCGGCGATTAATGGGGCTACTAATCCTTGCCACAGAACTCGTTTATATTCAATCTTTAATACTTTCTTCTGAATCCAGATAAGACTGATAATATTCTGTATAAACCACGCAAGAAAATAGGGAATGACTAATGCAGACCAACCAAAATACCAGACTTGTAAAAACAGATATGTAAAGAGAAACTGCAGTGGATATAATATACTCTCCATCACAATCACTTTGTTCCTTTGGTGAAAGTTTACCAGGAGTTCGATGCCAATTCTTCGAAAAGTGTCCAAAGCTTTGATAAGACAAAGCAAGGGTAGAAGATCTAGCGCTTTCTCATATTCTTCTAATCCAGGAATAACAAGAAATATCGAACTTAATGCTTTGGGTATTATAATTAGTAGAGGAGGAAGAAGAAGAAAGAAATAATACCCGAAATACTTGAGCGCATTTTGAATGTAATATTTCGCTAATTCAGGTTTTTTATTATTGAAGGCTTCTGATACCTGAGACATCGTCGTAGTTACTTGGGGAGCGAATCCCAATCCCAAATTTGCTACGCCGTTCCCTGTACTGACTAACCCTTGAAAACTGGCTGCTGCTGCGAGCCAAGTAATAACCCAAACTTGACT
>JAEOUK010000033.1 GCA_016839385.1 Promethearchaeota archaeon | reverse complement strand
TTTGAACGTAAATAATTAATTTTTGTTTCCCAGATTTCAGGTTTTGCTTTAGTTAAGTCTTTTCCCTCGAGAAATTTAATGTATTTATCTATAAAATCAAGCTCAATTGTTCCATTCTCTCCCGAAAGGAACATTTTTCGATATTTAGTCGGGGTGATCCAGTTAGACTCTATCAGACCTTTTGCTTCTCCAAAATTTAATAATACATATGCAGCATCTTCAAATTGGTCGTCATGAAAATATCTAACCATGCTTTTAACGGATTTTACTTCTCCCAAAAATTCCCGCTGAAGATACACATCATGTACTGTTAAATCCAATACAACACCCATTCCCCAATATCTTCGAGGAAATAATCCTACGCGTTTTGAACTAATCGTTAAGATGTTTCCTATTCGCGAAAGATAGTTTTTAGCTTCTTCCACAACGGGATTGTACAACTCTATAAATCCTGGATGAATTCGAACATTTTGTAAATCGATTAGAGATGCAACATCCTCATATTTCAGACCCATTGGTTTTTCCATTAAAACGTTAATTCCTTTTTCCGCACATTTTCGAGTCAATCCAGGAATTGAAGATGGAGGTGTTACTATACTCACAGCATCAAGTTTTTCCTCTTTGAGCATTTTATCTACATCATTATATACACGAACATCTTCAAAATCCAAGGCTGCATTTTTTGCACTTTCTATATTAGTATCACAAATAGCAATGAGATCAGAAATATCGTTATAATTACGAGCATGAGCTCTCCCAAAGCTTCCCGCTCCAATTAATCCAGTTTGTTTTTTTTTTGACATATACAAATGCGCGAATTATTCCCTACTCAAAAATTTTATTTTATAAATAATTGAAGATGAAGAAAAACTTCAGAGAAGTCGTTTTCGTAATTTTTTAATCATATCTAAACTCATTGATTCGATAGTATAACTTGGATTCCAATCCCATTCCTCTCGAGCAAAGGAATCATCTATGGTTCTGGGCCAAGAATCTGCGATTTGTTGACGGGAATCAGGATTGTACTCAATTGTAAAATCTGGGATATGTTTTCGAATTTCATGAGCTAATTCTGCACAGGAAAAACTCATACCTGTTAAATTAAATACCCGATGTTTCAATCGTGCGGGATCTGCTTGCATTAATTCAATGAGGGCTTTTATACAGTCACTCATGTAAAGCATTGGAAGGATTGTTGTTTTCTCTAAGAAACAATTGTAATGTTGATTTTTTATTGCCTCGTAAAAGATTTCTACCGCATAATCAGTTGTTCCCCCTCCAGGTAGAGTTTCACTACTAATGATACCGGGTAACCTGACGCTACGGACATCAATGTCGTATTTCTCACTATAATACTTGATCATCAATTCTCCAGTCACTTTGGTAATACCATACATAGTTGAAGGTTGCAAGATTGTGTCGTTTGGTGTGTTTTCTTTGGGTGTTGAAGAACCGAAAACCGCAATACTGCTTGGCCACATGATTTGTTTTACATAATTTTTCCGGGAAACTTCTAACACGTTTATTAATCCATTCATATTTAGATTCCATGCAGATTGGGGGAATTTTTCACTTGTTGCAGATAGTAGTGATGCTAAATGGTAAATTGTATCAATTTCGAAACGATTTACTATTTCCTCAACAGCGTTGTAATCTAATACATCCAACTGAAGGAATGTATTGAATTTAGCTTGTAATTCTTCCAGGGGAAATCTTTTATCAGTAGCGATTACTTGTTTGACACCTTCAATTTTTTGAAGAGCAGGAACAAGTTCACTTCCTATTTGCCCGGCACAACCAATTACGAGTATATTTTTCATGTAATTTTACAACTGTATATTTTTAGTGGATTTAGCGATAGAAATAAGACTGCAATTATTGTACTTTCTTTTCTACATCTTGAATTAAAAATGTTAAGTTTTGGGGAAAATTTCCCGTAACAACATATTCAGCGGTTTAATTATATCTGGATCCAGTTTTAACACCTTCCGGTTATATGTCACCAACCCGTTATATTCAATTTCTACATCACTAGTTTGTGTATAAACAGCACCACTGAGTCCTTTTTCAATAGCTGGTCTCAGTACGTCAATCACCATATTTTTATATGCAGAATGTAATTCTTCTTTGCTACTGTAAGTCTTATACCCAAACTTCTTATGCGGATTCCACATATTTCCTTCTAAAAGACGAGTATATCCCCCTGTTTCTGATAATAACACGCCGCGATCATTAGTTTCTTCAGGTATTTTGAAGGTATCATTATAATTGTGAATACTTACAAAATGACCTCCCCTTTGATCGAACCATCCTGATGCGTGATCCACAAGTCGAGTGGAATCATATTCCTCAACCCATTCCGCAATTCGTTTTGCATCAAATTGCCCCCAAGCCTCATTAAAAGTAACCCAAATGGCTATTGAAGGAACATTGATAAGACATTCGATGATTTCTTGCATCTCGTTTTCTATTTGATCTCGATCTCTAATTTTATTTAATCCAAATTTTCTGTAATTGATGGTATCATCTAGTTTTTTTCCCAATAGATGTAAACCCATACCAGGTGGAAT